>NZ_JBFBAF010000013.1:0-240891 GCF_040682095.1 Amycolatopsis sp. NPDC051372 | reverse complement strand
GACTTGCATGTGTTAAGCACGCCGCCAGCGTTCGTCCTGAGCCAGGATCAAACTCTCCAACAATGAATAGTTTGATCGAGACTACTCTCAATCTAATGTTCTCAAAGGAACCTCATACGAGGTTACATATAAGCTCTACTGGCTTAGTTCACTAGCACACTGTTGAGTTCTCAAGCAACACACTTCAAGTCAACCCGCACTCAGTGCGCACCAACCATCGGCGTTGTTTCAAGCCTTTGTTGTTTGGGCCACCCACTCAATCGCCTGAGGCGAGAGCTTGGTTCGTGTCCCGGTGGCCGCCCGGTTTCCCTGGCGACTTGGAGAACTTTACATGGCCGAAAACCCCCCAAAACAGGGGGGTCCCTTAACTCGATCTTCCCAGGTCAAACCCCGTGTAATCCCCGGAAGCGGCCTGCCGCGGCCCCGGACAGCCCGTCCAGCCGCCCCGTCGGCCAGCGAAAAACATTGCTCCGACTACATTGCGGCGCATTGCACCGATCCAAAGCTCTGCCTACCGTCAGCCCCATGCCCACCCTCGACACCGGCCACGGCACCGTCCTCACCTACGACGACCGAGGCACCGGCGACCCAGCACTGCTTCTCGTCCACGGCCACCCCTTCGACCGCTCCATGTGGCAGCCCCAGACCGAGCACTTCGCGGGACGGGGCTTCCGTGTCGTCGTCCCCGACCTCCGCGGCTACGGCGAGAGCACCGGCCCCGCCGTCACGAGCCTCCGCGACTTCACCCGGGACCTCATCGCGCTGGCCGACCACCTCGGCCTCGCCACGTTCGTCCTCGGCGGCCTCTCCATGGGCGGCCAGATCGCCATGCAGACCGTCGCCGACCACCCCGAGCGCGTCCGGGCGCTCCTCCTGGCCGACACCTTCCCCACCGCCGAGACCCCCGAGGGCCGCCGGAACAGACGAGCCGCCGCCACCAGGATCGAGCGAGAAGGGATGAGCGACTACGCCGATGAGCTCCTGCCGAAGATGGTCTCTCCGCAAACCCGCGCGAAGCACCCCGACGTCACCGAGCACGTCCTCACGATGATGCGCACCACCCCACCCGCCGGCGCCGCCGCCGCGCTCCGGGCCCGTGCGCTGCGCCCCGACTACCGGGTGACCCTCGAACAGGTCGAAGTCCCCACTCTGGTGACCGTCGGCAGCGAAGACGAGTTCACCCCCGTGTCCGACGCGCAGCTCATGCACGGACTCGTGGCCGGTTCCACACTGGCGGTGCTGGAAGGCGCGGGCCACCTGCCTAACCTGGAGTCCGCGGCCGGGTTCAACGACGTGTTCGGCCGGTTCCTGAACGCACTCCGGCCCCGGCCGGACCACCAGGCGGAAGAACGGTGACCCACCCCATGAAGACCGTATTCGTGACCGGCGCGAGTGCCGGGTTCGGTGCCGCGATCACGCGCCGGTTCGTGGCCGAGGGCTCGCGGGTCGTCGCCACGGCCCGCAGCGCCGACCGGCTCGCCGCGCTGACCTCGGAGCTCGGCGAGGCCGTGCTGCCCGTGGTGCTCGACGTGCGCGACAGCGACGCGATCGTCGCGGCCGTCGGCGCGCTGCCCGGCGACTGGGGCCGGATCGACGTGCTCGTGAACAACGCGGGCCTGGCCAAGGGCCTCGAGCCGGCGCAGGAGGCCAAGCTCGAGGACTGGGACCAGATGATCGAGACCAACGTGACCGGTCTCGTGCACCTCACCCGCGCGGTGCTGCCCGGCATGGTCGAGCGCGGCAGCGGCCACGTGATCAACATCGGCTCCATCGCCGGCACCTACCCCTACCCCGGCGGCAACGTCTACGGCGCGACCAAGGCGTTCGTGCACCAGTTCAGCCTCAACCTGCGCAGCGACCTGCGCGGCACCGGCGTGCGCGTGACCAACATCGAGCCCGGCATGGTCGGCGGCACGGAGTTCTCCAACGTCCGCTTCGGCGACGACGAGAAGGCGGCAGGCGTCTACGCCGGCACCACCCCGCTCACGGCCGACGACATCGCCGAGTCCGTGTTCTGGGCCGCCGCGCAGCCGCCACACGTGAACGTGAACGTCATCGAGATCATGCCGGTGGTGCAGAGTTTCTCGGCCCTGAACATCCACCGCGAGAGCTGAGCCTCGAAAATCAGGGCGCGAATCGCTCCAGCCCGAACAGGTCGAACAGCGCCTGCTGGGCCGGGTCGCGGTCGGTGAGGATGCGGCGGCTGCGCGGCCGCCCGCCGGTGGACGGGTAGCGCAGCACCGTCTCGCCGATGCCGCACAGCTGGTCGAGCAGCTCGCCCACGGACAGGTTCATCCCGGCGCGGTCGGCCTCGCGCCGCATGAGGTGCGTGACGGTGGCGGCGAGCACCGAGACCAGCGCGTGCACGGCGACGCGGTGCGGGGTCCACTCCCACCGCGGCGTCGGGCCGACCGCGGCGGGGCCGGTGAGCCAGCGGAACGTGGACTCGAGGTAGGTCCGCGCCCGGTGCGCGGTGACGATCTCGGCCACCGGCCAGTCGCGGTCGGTCACGAGGATCTGCTTGCCGAAGTACTCGTCCACCAGCCGCGCGACGGCCGCCTCGTCGACCCGGCGCGTCAGCCGGATCTCTCCCGGCCGGGTACCGGTGAGCGTCGCCTCCAGGACCCGGCCGACGCGGCGGCCGCGCGTGACCCGCGAGATCTCGGCGTGGACCTGCGTGCGGTCGCCGCGGTGGGTGCCGGCTTCCAGGGCCGCGGCCAGGCCGTCGAGCTCGCGGATCGCGGTGCTCAGCTCATCGGTGAACGCGCGGTACTGCGCGGCGTACAGCGTGGCCGAGTGCGTGAGGATGACCCGGCGCCGCACGCCGTCGACGGTCGCGCGGGTGTCGATCGCGGTCAGCCCGGCGAAGCGTTCCGGGTCCACGCGCCGGCGGGCCGAGGCGGGCTGCGTGAGCAGGTCCGGGTGGTCGGCGGGCGGGAGGGAGCCGACGAACCCACGCCGCGCGCCGAGGTCGAGCTGCGCGGCCTGCCCGGCGTGGAAGACGAGCGTGACGTCCGTGGCCGGGTAGCGCTCGCCCAGCTCTCCCGCCAGCGCGCCGAACGTCGGCGCCGCGCCGCTGTCCCTGCGGTACACCCGCGACGCGAGGGGGATCGCGCCGTCGCGCGTGACCACGAGGCCGAGGCCGGCGAGCGTGTCCTGGCAGGCCGAGGGCACCGTGCAGTCGGCGGCGGTGAAGGCGGCGAACTGCGGGACGTCCACGGCGAGCGCGGAGGTGCCGTCGTCGCCGAGCAGGTCGAGCACGGCTTCGGCGACCGCCGTTTCGACGCCCGTGATGCGCTCGGGCGTCAGACGCTGCAACGCCCGCCAGTGGGCCGCCGTGGTGACGGCGGCCTTCGGCGGACGCGGGCGCACGAGGTCCTGCGCCGCGCAGCCGGCCCACCACTGTTCGAAGCTCGCACCGGCGCCGGTCGCACGGTGCAGCACGGCGAGCGCGACGTGGAACCCGAGCGTGGTCTTCGCCCGTTGCGGGCCCGCCACGGCGTCGACCCGACGGACGAGATCGAGCCACTGGATCGTGCCCCACACGGCGGCCACATCACCGAACGTGCGGTGCCGCGCGCCGCCCGGTTCCGCGCCGCCGGGCAGCGCGCCGGCGATGTCCTCGGCCGTGCCGAGGTACCGCTGCGTCACCACCCGCGGCGCGCCGTCGACCCGCGCGGATTCGGCCAGGTAGTAGTACGTCCGGCCGCCGATGCGCTTCCCGATCACCGATGCCACACTTTAGGTAATACACGTTCCACGGGTGATCGACAACCGTTCCGATCCTCTGACCAGCGCGGATGATCGTCTCTTCCGAACGGGTGAGCACGTGGCGGACAACGCACTGGCCCAATTCCGCGAGCTGGTCCTAGCGTGACGGGAATGGCACCCGAACCCGAGTTGACCGCCCCCACCCCGTCGGCGATGCGCCGCGCGCTCGCGCGGGCCAGGGACGGGAAGACGCTCGACCTCGCCGAGGCCACCGTGCTGCTGCACGCGCGCGGCGACGACCTCAAGACGCTGTCCGAGCACGCCTCCCGAATCCGCGACGCCGGCCTCGAAGCCGCCGGGCGCGCGGGCGTCATCACCTACAGCCGCAAGGTTTTCATCCCGCTGACGCGGCTGTGCCGCGACCGCTGCGGCTACTGCACCTTCGTGACCGTGCCGGGCCGGCTCGAGTCGCCGTTCCTCTCCCCCGACGAGGTCCTCGACATCGCCCGCAAGGGCGCCGAGATGGGCTGCAAGGAAGCCCTGTTCACGCTCGGCGACCGGCCCGAGGACCGCTGGACGGCCGCGCGCGACTGGCTCGACGCCCACGGCTACGACGACACGCTCTCCTACGTCCGCGCGATGGCCATCCGCGTGCTGGAAGAGACCGGCCTGCTGCCGCACCTGAACCCCGGCGTGCTGAGCTGGCAGGACTTCCAGCGGCTCAAGCCGGTGGCGCCGTCGATGGGCATGATGCTCGAGACCACGGCGACGCGGCTGTGGAGCGAGAAGGGCGGCCCGCACTACGGCTCGCCGGACAAGGATCCCGCCGTCCGGCTGCGGGTGCTGGAGGACGCCGGCCGCAGCTCCGTGCCGTTCACGACCGGGGTGCTGATCGGCATCGGCGAGACGCACGAAGAGCGGGCGGACGCGCTGTTCGAGATCCGCAAGGTCGCCAAGACCTACGGCGGCGTCCAGGAAGTCATCGTGCAGAACTTCCGGGCGAAGCCGGACACGAAGATGCGCGCGACCCCGGACGCCGACCTCGAAGAGCTGGCCGCGAACATCGCCGTGGCGCGGCTCGTGCTGGGCCCGAAGATGCGCATCCAGGCGCCGCCGAACCTCATCGGCAACCAGTACGACCTGATGATCCGCGCCGGAATCGACGACTGGGGCGGCGTCTCGCCGCTGACCCCTGACCACGTCAACCCGGAACGCGCGTGGCCGCAGATCGACGAGCTGGCCCGCCGCACCGAGAAGGCCGGCTTCGAACTGAAGGAACGGCTCACGATCTACCCCGAGTACGTCAACGCCGGTGAGCCGTGGCTGGACCCGCGGATCACGCGGCACGTCGCCGCGCTCGTCGACCCGGCCACCGGGATGGCGCGCGAGGGCGCCATGCCGGTCGGCATCCCGTGGCAGGAGCCGGACGGCGGCTGGCAGCAGTCCGGCCGCACCGACCTGCACACCGAGATCGACACCACCGGCCGGACGGAAGACCGCCGGAGCGACTTCGACTCCGTGTACGGGGATTGGAAGGAGATCGGCGACCGGATCAAGACCGGGCCGCAGAAGTTCGACTCCACCGTCCTGGAAGCCTTGCGCAGTGCGGAAAAGGACCCGGCCGGGCTGTCCGACGACGCCGCGCTGGCGCTGCTGTCCGCCGAGGGCAAGGAACTGGACGCGTTCACGAAGCTCGCCGACGACCTGCGGCGCGAGACGGTCGGCGACGACGTCACGTTCGTCGTCACGCGGAACATCAACTTCACCAACGTCTGCTACACGGGTTGCCGCTTCTGCGCCTTCGCGCAGCGTCGCACCGACGCCGACGCGTACACGCTCTCGCTGGAGCAGGTCGGCGACCGCGTGGACGAGGCGTGGGCCGCGGGCGCGACCGAGATCTGCATGCAGGGCGGCATCCACCCGGACCTGCCGGGCACCGCGTACTTCGACCTCGCGGCCGAGGTCAAGCGGCGACAACCCGACATCCACCTCCACTCCTACAGCCCGATGGAGGTCGTCAACGGCGCCTCCCGGACCAATCTGTCCCTGCGCGACTGGCTGATCCGGGCCAAGGAGTCCGGTGTGGACTCCCTGCCGGGCACGGCGGCCGAGATCCTCGACGACGACGTGCGGTGGGTGCTCACCAAGGGCAAGCTGCCGACGTCGGAGTGGATCAAGGTCGTCACCACCGCACACGAGGTCGGCCTGCCGACGACGTCCACGATGATGTACGGCCACGTCGACACGCCCGCGCACTGGGTCGCACACCTGAAGCTGCTCGCCCGGCTGCAGCGCGAAGGCCTGGAGAAGCACGGGCGGCGCGGGTTCACCGAGTTCGTGCTGCTGCCCTTCATCCACCAGAGCTCGCCGATCTACCTCGCCGGGCTCGCCCGCCCGGGAGCGACCCAGAACGAGAACCGGGCGGTGCACGCGCTGGCCCGGCTGCTGCTGCACGGGATGATCGACAACATCCAGAGCTCCTGGGTGAAGCTCGGCGAGGAAGGCAGCCGCGCGGTGTTGCAGGGCGGCGTCAACGACATCGGCGGCACGCTGATGGAGGAGACGATCAGCCGGATGGCCGGCGCGTCGAACGGCTCGTACAAGACGATCAGCGACATGCGCGCGATGGTCGAGCCGCTGGGCCGGCCCTTGCGCCAGCGGACGACGGGGTATGGGGTGCCGTCGGCTGAACGCATTGCCGCCGCGGAGGCATCGGACGGGGTGGCTACGGCGGTGCGGAAGCCGTTGTTGCCGTTGCTGACTTCCTGACTTGTGCTGAGGTTCTGGCACCGGTGGTTTGGTTGTGACGGAATCCCCAGTGCCCCTCGCGGTTTCGCTTGGGGCGCTGGGGATTTCTCGTCTGTGTCGCGGTTGTGCGTGAAGGGCTGTGGCAGCGAGCGTTTCACTTGATCGGGTGGGGACAACTGCTCTCACCAGCGCGATCTTCCTGAGAACTGTCGGGGTGGGCCGATAGAATGGACACGGGGATGCCCCCTCGGGAGGGCGGGGTTTGTCTTCCTGCGTCGGGCGGGTTGCGGCTGCGGTGCGGAAGCCGTTGTTGCCGTTGCTGACTTCCTGACCGCTTCGAAGGTTCTGACACCGGGTGCTCGGGGCCGACGTTTCGGCCGGGGCGCTCGCACAAGCAGAGTTCCACCACCGCTAGGTTTCTCCCCCATGGGGACTCTCCGGGCGCTGCCCGTCGGATGCATCGCTCTGCTGGCCGCCGCTTGCAGCTCCGCCGTGGATGAACCACCGGCACCGGCGCCGGCCTCGACGTCGGAGGCCGCGCCGCCGCCTGCGTTGGTGGTCTCCGCGGGGATCGTCGAGGCCAGGCTCGGGCGTCGGTGCTGACGCTGACGAACAACGACGCCGAAGCGCGCACGCTGGACGGCTATCCCGCCGTGCGGGTCCTCGACGGCACCGGGAAGCCGCTGGACGTCCAGGTGCACCACGGGGTCTCGTACTTCTCGCCGGATCCCGGGCCGAAGCCGTTCACGTTGGCGCCGCACGAAAAGCTGCTGAGCGTGGTGTCGTGGTCGGCCACGGTTACCTCGGGTGACACGACGACCGGCGCCGCGGTGGGTGTGGTCGCGGCGCCGGGTGTCCCGGACGCGGCGCTTTCGGTGCAGGCCCGCGCGGCGCGGGCTCCGTGGCTGCGGCGGATCCTCGGCTGAGGCCTTCATCCAGGCGGTCACGGTGATCTCCCCGGTCGTCCCGAGGTCGGTCTTGAGCGGCACGGGCTGCTCGGCCTCGCCGAGCCGTCGAAGCCGTGGTAGGCGCCGGGCCAGACGTGCAGCTCGGCCTGGACGCCGGCTTGCCACAGGCGCGTGGCGTAGGTGACGACCTCGTCGCGGAAGGTTTCGGCGGTGCCGACGTCCAGGAAGGCCGGCGGGAGGCCCGACAGATCCGCAGCGCGGGCCGGGGCGGCGTAGGGCGAGACGTCGGGGCCGCCGCGGGCGGAGCCGAGCAGGGCGGTCCAGCCGATGTCGTTGGCGGTGCGGTCCCAGACGCCGAGGCCTTCCATCTGGAACGACGACGGGGTGTCGTTGCGGTCGTCGAGCATCGGGTACAGCAACAGCTGCCCCAGCAGCGTCGGGCCGCCGCGGTCGCGCGCGAGCAGGGCCACGGCGGCCGCCAAGCCGCCGCCCGCGCTGGCGCCGCCGACGACCACGCGAGCGGCGTCGATGCCCAGCGAACCGGCGTGCTCGACTGTCCACTTCAGACCCGTGTAGCAGTCCTCGACCGGCGCGGGATGCGGGTGTTCCGGGGCGACGCGGTAGTCGACCGAAGCGAACGCAAGGCCGAGCGAAACCGCATACTCCTTGAGCACCAGCAGATCACGGCCGCGGTGCCCGCCGAAGATCATGCCGCCGCCGTGCATCCAGTAGAGCACCGGGGCGCCGGCGGTCACGTGGGTCGGGCGACCGATGACGAGTGGCACGCCGTCGGCGTCCACTTCGGACAGCGTGACGGTGCCGTCGGCCGCTACGTCGGCCAGCGAGAGCTCACGCGTGGCGCGCTCCTCGCGCAGGGCCGGGATCGCGGCGGCCGAGTCGAGCGCCGGCCGCTCGGCCCGCATCTGCTCCAGCACCACCTCGAGCTCGGGGTCGAACGGCAGCGGCGGCCCCACCTGCGGACGGGTCGCGGTCATCTCGGTACCTCCCAGGACGTCGTGGCTCTCGCCTGATCATCCTGGCCCGACCGGGCCCCGCACCACCTCCGCCAGGTGGCGGGAAATCCGCGAGCCGAACGAGCCATGACGGCGGCTGTCGAAAATTTGCGTAAGTCCGTCCGACTATTGCGATTTCCTGTCGGGAATTCGTATGATCCAGCTCACACACTGTCCCCACCAGTGCACCCGACCCCGACGAAAGGCGAGTGCTGCCCCGTGTCTCCCCTAGGTGTCTTCAGCGCGCCCGAAAAACGACGACCCACCTCGAGAAAGATCACCGCGCTCGGCAGCGCCGTGCTCGCGGCCGCCGGCCTCACCGCCCTCACCGTGATCGCGGCTCCCGGCAACCCGGCGACAGCCACCCCGAACGCCGCCGTCGCCGGCCGCGGCGCGACCGTCCCGTTCATCGAGCAGGAAGCCGAAAACGCCGCCACCAACGGCACCGTGATCGGCCCCGACCGCAGCGTCGGCACCCTCGCCGGCGAGGCGTCCGGCCGCAAGGCCGTCACCTTGACCGGCCAGGGCAAGTTCGTCGAGTTCACCCTCAGCGCCCCGTCGAACTCGCTCGACTTCCGCTACAGCCTCCCCGACAGCGCCCAGGGCACCGGGGTCAACGGCACGATCTCGGTCTACATCAACGGCACCCACAACCGCGACCTGAACCTGACCTCCCGCTACGGCTGGTACTACGGCGGCTACCCCTTCAGCAACGACCCCGGCCAGGGCAAGGCGCACCACTTCTACGACGAGGTGCGCACCCTCTTCGCCACCAGCTACCCCGCCGGCACCAAGATCAAGCTGCAGATCGACGCCGGCGACGTCACTCCCGCGACCGTCGACCTCGCCGACTTCGAGCAGGTCGCGGCGCCCGCCGCGAAACCGGCCAACGCCGTGAGTGTCACCGACTACGGCGCCACCGCCGGCGACTCCAGCGACGACGCGGGTGCGTTCGACGCCGCCGTGTCCGCCGCGAAGAGCCAGGGCAAGCAGGTCTGGATCCCGGCCGGCTCGTTCACGCTCAACCACCACATCACCGTCGACCAGGTGACGATCCGCGGCGCCGGCCCGTGGTACTCCGAGCTGCACGGCGCCCGCGCGGGCATCTTCGGCAAGGGCGAGCCGGCCAGCTGCTCCACGCCGACGTACCCGGGCAACGCCGCGGTGCCCGGCACCAGCACGAACGTCGAGCTCTACGACTTCGCGATCATCGGCGACGTCCAGGCCCGCGTCGACTGCGACCAGTCCAACGCCATCGGCGGCGCGCTCGGCGGCGGTTCGGTCGTGCAGAACCTGTGGCTGCAGCACACGAAGGTCGGGCTCTGGCTCGACGGGCCGTTCGACGGGCTCACCGTGCGCGGCAACCGGATCCTCGACCAGACGGCCGACGGCCTCAACCTGCACCAGGGCATCAGCAACACACTGGTGACGAACAACTTCCTGCGCAACACCGGCGACGACGGCCTCGCGATGTGGGCCGAACACGACGCCGACCACCACAACACGTTCTCGTTCAACACGGTGCTGCTGCCGATCCTCGCGAACAACATCGCGATCTACGGCGGCCACGACAACACCGTGTCCGACAACGTGGTGGCCGACAACCAGGACCAGGGCGGCGGCATCCACGTGGCCAACCGGTTCAGTGCCGTACCGCTCTCGGGCACCACCACCGTCACGCGCAACACCGCGATCCGCACCGGCGTGCTCGACTCCAATTGGCAGTTCGGCGTCGGCGCGCTGTGGTTCGACGGGCGCGACTCGGCCATCACCGGCCGCATCGACGTGGTGGACAACGACCTGCTGGACAACAACTACGAGGGCGTGCAGTTCATCGACGGCGCCACGACCGACGTGCACTTCGACGGCCTGCGGATCACCGGCGCGGGCACGTTCGCGTGGCAGCTGCAGTCGAAACCGAGCGGTACGGTCAAGAACGTCGTCGCGACGAACGTCGGCCGCGCGGGTGTGTACAACTGCATGGGCCCGGACGCGCTGACGGGCCTGGCCGACCAGGGCGGCAACTCGGGCTGGACCACGACGTTCTGCGGTTCGTGGCCGACACCCGTCTACAACGGCAACAACGGCGGCACAACTCCCCCGACGACGCCGACCACACCGACCACGCCCACGACATCCACGCAGCCGCCGACCGGAAACCTGGCATTGCACAAGGCAACCACGGCCAGCGGCTCCCAGGGCGGCTTCCCGCCGGGCAACGCCGTGGACGGCAACGCGGGCAGCTATTGGGAAAGCAGCAACAACGCGTTCCCGCAGACGCTGACCGTCGACCTCGGCAGTGCCAACACCGTCGGCCGCCTCGTGCTGAAGCTGCCGCCTTCCACCGACTGGGGCGCGCGCACCCAAACGCTCACCGTGCAGGGGTCCACGAACGGTTCGTCGTTCAGCACGCTCAAGTCCGAAGCCGGCTACCGCTTCGGCCCGGCGAGCGGCAACACCGCCACCGTCTCGCTGAGCCCCACGAGCACGCGCTACCTGCGCCTGAGCTTCGCCGGCAACACCGGCTGGCCCGCCGGGCAGCTGTCCGAGCTCGAGGCCTACGCGTCCTGATTCTTCCCGGAAACCCTCCAGAAAGGACGAAGATGTTCCCCACCTCAGCACGACCCAGGGCGGCCTTGCTGGCCGCGGCGCTAGTGTCCTCCGGGCTGACCGTGTTCGCGGTCGGCTCGGGCACCCCCGCCGCGGCGGCGACCTGCCCGGCCACGGCGTCCGGCGGTGCGAGCGTTGCGTTCCGGACGGTCGAGGCCGAATGCGGTGCCACCAACGGATCCGCCGTCGGCCCCGACTACACGCAGGCCACGGTGGCCTCCGAAGCGTCAGGCCGCCAGGCCGTGCGGCTCGGGCAGGGCCAGTACGTGGAGTTCACGCTGCCGGCCGCGGCCAACTCGGTCAACGTCCACTACAACCTGCCCGACGGCAGCTCCGGCCGGATGTCGGTGTACGTCAACGGAATCAAGCTCGGCAACGGGCTTTCCGTGACGTCGCAGTACACCTACACCGACACCCCGGGCATCCCGGGCGCGAAGACCCACCACTTCTTCGACGACACCCGCCTGCTGTTCGGCCAGAACGCCGCCGCGGGCGCCAAGGTCAAGGTGCAGCTGGACTCCGGTGACGTCGGACAGGCCACGATCGACCTCGCCGACTTCGAGCAGGTCGGCGGCGCCGGCGCGCAACCGGCCGGCTCGCTGTCGGTCACCGACTACGGCGCCACCGCCAACGACTCCTCCGACGACACGCAAGCTTTCCGCAACGCGTTGCAAGCCGCCCGGCAGCAGGGCAAGGAAGTCTGGGTGCCGAGCGGCCGGTTCGAGATCTCCTCGGCGCTGCAGATCGACCAGACCACCGTGCGTGGCGCCGGGCAGTGGTACACCGTGCTGCACGGCAACAACATCTTCAACAACGGCAGCGCGTCCGGGAACATCAAGCTCTACGACTTCGCCGTGTTCGGCTCGGTCTCCGAGCGCAACGACTCCAGTCCGGACAACGCGTTCCACGGCGTGCTGGGCAACGGCTCGGTCGTCTCGGGGCTGTGGATCCAGGACACCAAGTGCGGCCTGTGGCTGATGAACGGCGCGTCCTCGAACCTCACGATCGAGAACAACCGCATCCTCGACACGCAGGCCGACGGCGTGAACTTCGACGGCGCCGTCACCAACTCCGCCATCCGCAACAACTACCTGCGCAACAACGGTGACGACGCGCTCGCGCTGTGGTCCAACGGCCAGGCCGACTCCGGCATCACCATCGCGAACAACACCGTGGTGCAGCCGAACCTGGCCAACGGCATCGCGCTCTACGGCGGCTCGAACAACACCGTCAGCGGCAACCTCATCCAGGACACCAACGCCCTCGGCGGCGGCTACCTCGTGGCCAACCGGTTCAACTCGGTGCCACTCTCGGGCACGGTCACGCTCACGAACAACACCGCGCTGCGGGCCGGGGCGCTCGACCCCAACTGGCAGTTCGGCGTCGGCGCGCTGTGGTTCGACGCCCGTGACCAGGCCATTTCCGGCGTGACCATCCGCGTCAACGGCTTCACGGCCATCGACAGCCCGTATGAGGCCATCCAGTTCATCGACGGCAACGGCGCGGGCAAACAGGTCAGCGGCATCACGATCGACGGCGTCACCGTGCGCGGCGCGGGCACGTTCGTCGCGCAGTCTCAGACGCAGGGCACGGTGTCGATCAGCAACCTGACGGCGTCGGGTGTCGGCGTGGTCGGCACGTACAACTGCCCCTACCCGAGCTCGATCCCGAAGATGACGTTCAACGGTTCGGGCAACAGCGGCTGGACCGGCACGTGGAGCGACTGCTCCAGCTGGCCCGCGCCGAACTCCGGCCCGCCGCAGCCGCCGCAGTCGGGCGCGAACATCGCCCGCGGCAAGGCGATCACCGCGAGCGGTTCGCAGGGCGGTTTCCCGCCGGGCAACGCCGTGGACGGCAACGCGAGCAGCTACTGGGAGAGCACGAACAACGCGTTCCCGCAGACGCTGACCGTCGACCTCGGTGACGCGGCGGCGATCAACAAGGTGACGCTGAAGCTGCCGCCGTCGGGCGACTGGGGCGCGCGCACCCAGACGCTCACCGTGCAAGGCAGCTCCGACGGCGGCTCGTGGACAACGCTGGTCGCCTCGCGCGGCTGGAACTTCAGCCCGTCGTCCGGCAACACCGGGTCGGCGAGCTTCGGCACGACGACGCAGCGCTTCGTGCGCGTGACGATCACCGGCAACACCGGCTGGCCGGCCGGGCAGGTCTCGGAACTGGAGGTGGCCGCGGCCTGATGCGCGAAGGGCTCCCCGGCCATTACCGGGGAGCCCTTCCTTTCACACCGCGGGTGCCGGTTCCCGCTCGGCGACCTCGGCCGTCTGCCGAGCCCGCCGCCCGAGATAGAGGATCACCACCGCGCACACCAGCATCGGCCCCGACAAGGCCAGGAAGATCGCCGCCGGCGACCACGCCGCCGCGACGGCCGCGCCGAGCACCAGCGGCCCGAGGATCCCACCGAGCCGGCCGATGCCCAGCGCCCAGCCCACGCCCGTCGAGCGCATGTTCACCGGATACACCACGGCGGCCAGCGCGATCAGCGCCTTCTGCCCACCGCTGACCCCGCAGCCGACGAGGAACATCGCCCCGAGCAGCACCCACACCGGCGCGTGGAACGCCGGCCCGGTCACCGCGAGGAACACCGCGCCCACCACGAACAGCGCGCCCAGCGAACCGAACGCGCCCAGGCGGTCCATCGCCGGGCCGACCACCAGGGCCACCACAATGCCGCCGACCGTCGTCAGGCTCGTGGCCGTGACCACGGTGCCGCTCGCGAACCCGAGGCCGGTCAGCATCGTCGGCAGCCAGCTCTGCAACGCGTAGAACTCGCCGAGGTTCACGGCGAACACAACCCACAGCAGCACCGTGCTCAGCACCCCGCCGTTGGCCAGCAGCGCCTTCAGCTTCACACGGCCACCGGCTTCGGCCGCGTCCACGGTCACCTGCTGAGTCTCCGGCGGTAGCGCCGGGTCGATGCGGCGGCACAGGCGGTACGCGCGTTCGGAGCTCGCGCCGCGGCCCGCCAGGAACACGAGCGACTCCGGCAGGAACTTCAGCATCAGCGGGATGATCACCAGCGGTGCCAGCGCGCCGACGAGGAACACCGAACGCCAGCCGGCGGTCGGCACGAGCCAGCCCGACACCACCCCGGCCACGACGAACCCGAGCGAGAATCCACAGTAGATCGCCAGGACGAAGCTCGCCCGCAGGCGTTTCGGGGTGTACTCGGCGGTGAGCGCGACCGCGCTGGGCGCGGCGGCGCCAAGACCGATGCCGGTCACGAGCCGCAGCACCACGAGCTCGGTCACGCCACCGGCCCACACGGACAGGAGGCTCGTGAGCGCGAACAACGCCGTGCCCGCGATCACGAGCCGCCGGTGGCCGAAGCGGTCGGACAGCGGCGAAAGCACGAGGTAGCCGATCATCAGGCCGACCAGGGCCGAGGAGAAGATCGGGCCGAGCACCGCGACCTTCAGCCCCCAGTCCTTCGCGATGTGCGGAGCGAGGTAGTTGATGGCCTGCGTGTCGAAGCCGTCGAAGAACATCACGAGCCCGCACAGCACCACCGTGCCGTACTGGAACGGGCTGACGCGCTTGCCGTCGACGAACCCGGTCAGGCGGACGCCCGCCGTCACCGGGTGCCGGCCAGCAGGTCGGCCACTTCACGCGGGTGCGTCAGCGGGGCCAGGTGCGGGGCGTCGAGGCGCACGACGTGGTCCGCGCCCGCGGCCATCTTCTCCTGGTCCACCGGGAAAATCGCCTCGTCGCGTTCACAGACGACATAGGTGACCGGGTGCGTGCGCTCGGGTTCGGTGGCCGGCTGGGTGAAGGTGACGGCCGCGTGCGCGCGGCGCTGCCCGTGGACGCCGGCGAACGCGGCTTCGTCGAAGTCGGGGGCGAGCACCTTGCGGGCCAGCTCGTGGTCGTCGGTGACGTGCAGCGTGCCGTCTTCGCGCGGCACGATCCATTCCTGCGGGTGCGGCGAGCGGATGTCGAGCAGGTTCTCACCGCGGCGCGGGCGGAACGCGGACAGGAAGACGCTGTGACGCACGCGCGGGTGGTCGGAGAGCTCGCCGACGACGATGCCGCCGTAGGAATGCCCGACCAGCACGACGTCACGGCCGAGGCCGTCGATGAGGTCACGCACGTGGGCGACGTCCGCGGGCACGTCGCCGAACGCCGACGGGTCCGGTCCCCCGCTGGGCAGCTGCTCCACGACGTGCGCCTCGTGGCCCTGCTCGCGTAGCGCGTCAGCCACTTCCCGCCAGCTCCAGCCGGCGTACCAGGCGCCGTGGACGAGCACGAAGTCCATGGGATTCTCCTTTGAATCGTGGTGGGGTCGAACGGAAACTCAGTACGGAAACTCAGTACGAAAAGCGGTCAGGCGGGAATACGGGGCTCGGCGGCGGGCACGAACGAGTCGGCCAGGAAGCTCTCGGCCGGCAGGCCGCCGCGGGCGGTGAGCAGGTCGTGGGCGTCGGTGGTCATCGCTTCGCTGCCGCAGGCGTACGTGCGGTGGCCGGTCAGCTCCGGGTGGTCGGCCAGCGCGGTGTGCTGGACGTGGCCGGTGGCGCCGGACCAGCCCTTCCCCGGGCAGGAAAGCACCGGTGTGTAGTCGAACCAGCTGTGCCGGGCCGCCCAGCGCTCCGGGAGCTCGGCCAGGTAGAGGTCCTCCTCCGTGCGCGCGCCCCAGTAGAGGTGGACGGGCCGGGTGCTGCGGCGGGCAATCAGGTCGAGCACGATCGACTGGATCGGCGCGAAGCCGGTGCCCGTGGCGAGCAGCAGAATGGGTCCGGCGCCGTCGTCGAGCACGAACTCGCCGAACGGCGTTTCGACGTCGAGCGTGTCGCCGGGTTGCAGCGCCCCCACCGTGTGCTCGGAGAACCGCCCGCCCGGTTCGGTGCGGACGTGCAGCTGCACCGCGTCGTTGTGGTGCGGCGGGTTCGCGAGCGAGTACGGCCGCGGTTCGTCGTCCGGCAGCTGCACTTCCAGGAACTGCCCGGCGCGAAACGGCGCGCGCCGCCCGATCGGGAACCGCAGGTCGAGGACGGTGACGCGCGGCGCGGGTCGGCGGATGCGGTGCACCACCGTGGTGAGCTTCTTGCGCCGCGGCGGCTCGCTGCGTTCGATGCGGCGCGGCCGGACCACGACCGGGCCTTGCGGTTCGGCGCGGCAGAGCAGCACGCCGTCGGCCGGCCCCGTCAGCTCACCACGGCCGCGCACCACGACCGAACCCGCGACGAGCGAGCCGGTGCACGACGTGCAGACCCCCTTTCGGCACGAGTACGGGATCGCCCAGCCCGCGTTCTCGGCGGCTTCGAGCACGGTTTGCCCGTCGTCGCACGGGATCTCGACGTCCGTGTCCGCCACGGTGATCATGCGGTGGTCTCCTTCGTTCGTCCGAACAGGCCCAGCGTGCGGACCACGGCCGTCGGGTCGGCAATACCGCGCCCGGCGATGTCGAACGCCGTGCCGTGGCCGACGCTGCAGAACGGCACGCCGGCGCCCACGGTCAACGCGGTCGAGGTGCGGCCGGCGAGCAGCTTGACCGGGATGTGGCCCTGGTCGTGGTACAGCGCGACGAACCCGTCGTGGCCCGGCGTGGTGAGCGCCACGTCGGCGCCGGTCGGGCCGACGGCGCCGATGCCTTGCGCGACAAGGGAAGCCACGGCCGGCGCGGTGACGCGCTCGTCGTCGGTGCCGAACAGGCCGCCTTCGCCCGCGTGCGGGTTGATGCCGAAGACGCCGATGCGCGGGACGGCGACGCCGAACGTCCGAAGGGCTTCCCACAACGCCTTTCCGGCCGCGGTGACGAGCTCCGGCGTGAGGCGGGCGAGGGCGTCGGCGAGGCGTTCGTGCAGGGTCGCGTGCACGATGTTCAGGCCACCGCCCGACAGCAGCAGAAAAACGCGGTCCTCGGGCACGCCGGTGAGCTGCGCGATCAGTGGCGGGTAACCGCGAAAAGGAATTCCGGCGGCGTGCACGGCCGTCTCCGAATGCGGGCAGGCGACCACGCCGCGGTAGCCGCCGCCGAGGGCGAGCGTGACGGCGGTGCTGACGTACCGGATCGTCGCCGCGCCCGCCTCGGCGCTGAGCACGCCGGGCCGGAACTCGTCCGGCGGCAGGTGGCGTGCGTCCACGACGTCGAGCACGCCGTCCTCCGCCGGGGCACCCGGCGCGTGCTCACGCAGCCGGAAACCCTTCGCCGCGGCCAGATCCGCGAGCACGTGCCGGTCTCCCACCAGCACCGGTCGGTCCTCGGCCTGCGTGGCGGCCGCGACCGCGATCTCGGGCCCGATGCCGTTGGGGTCACCGATGGCCAGCAGCACCCGGCTCACAGCGGCAGCGCCAGGAGCGTGTCGATCTCCTTGCTGTCGCACACGACCACGCGTTCGCGCAGCAGAGCCCGATCGCCTTCGACGCGGTAGCGGTCGACATAACGACCGCTGGCGAACAGGTCGGTCGGGCCGCCGCCGGTCACGCGCAGCACGAAGAACGGCGTCTCGCTCTCGACGTCACCACCGGACTCGGTGAGGATCGCGGGCTGGCCGAGCATGTGGCGGTACACGTGCGGCTCGTAGATGTTGGCTTCCTTCAGCGCCGACACGCGGTCGGTCAGCATGCCGCGGGTGTCGGCCCAGATCAGGCCGGCGGGCAGGCCGCGGGCGTAGTTGTCGGCCGTGGTCACGCGGTAGTGGCAGTCTTCGGTGAAGAACGTGGGCCAGTCTTCGAGCGGCCCGTCGTCGATGCAGCGGGCGTAGTGCGCCTGGGCGCGGGCGATGGCGACCTGGTTGTCCATCAGGCACGCACCACCCGGGTGCGTTCGTGCTTGCCGATCTCGGGCAACGGCGCGTCGTCGTCGGGCACGAAACCCATCGACTCGCGGTAGGCCAGCCAGAACCCCCGGACCGACGCTTCCGTGACCCGGCTTTCGCTCGATTCCGCGGTGTCGCCACCCATCTGCAGGGTCGCGTACTCGTCGGACGCGCCGGCGATGCCGCGCTGCACGAAGCCGCCGATGCCACCGTCCTCCATGGACACGTAGCCGGCGGGACCGACCAGGTTGGACTGTTTCATCCGGACCAGCCGCTGCTCCTCGGTGTCGGACTCGAAGCCGAGGTAGGTCCAGTTGAGCAGCGTGTCATCAGTGCCGCGCGGGAGAATCTGACGCACGGCCACGGAGTTCTGGATCTGCTGCAGCACGAACCCCGGGTAGACCGAGAGAATCTGCAGTGTCACGTCGTCGCCGACCTCGCTGAACCCCTGCAGCAGCGACGGGTCGGCCAGGCGGTACTCGGACTCGGACCGGATGTTCTGATCGCGGTACTCGCTGGTCTCGGTGGCGCTGCGGTCAATCGCCGAGTAGCTCACGTGGTGACCACCGGACTCGTCGACGATGATCGCACCCTTCTGCGAGAGCCGGTTGATGCCGAACGTCGTGAAGAACAGGTGCAGGATGCTCGCGTGGTAGGAGTCGCGGACGTTCTCCGCGTACAGCTTCCAGTTGTTCGGCAGCCGCTGCGCGAACCGGCCGAGCACCACGGGCTTGCGGCCGCCGAGCACGCGGTCGATGCGGTCGAGGATCTCCTCGCCGAGGTATTCCTCGATGTCGGGCAGGTCGTTGGACAACGTGCCGAACACCAGCCCGTGGACCACGGCGATGCGTAGCTTGCGCGGCCCGTGGTCGGCCAGGCAGAAGTTCGGCGGCATCCCGCCCTTGCCGCCCACGCCTTCGGCGAACGCGACAGCCGTGAGGTCGCCCTGCAGGTTGTAGGTCCAGGCGTGATAGACGCAGGTGAAGTCGCGGGCCTTGCCGTGGTCGGCCATCGCGATCAGCGCGCCGCGGTGGGCGCAGCGGTTTTCGAACGCGTACACCTCGCCGTCGACGTCGCGCGTCACCAGCACCGGCTGCTCGCCGATGAAGGTCGCGCAGAAGTCGCCGGGCTCAGCCAGCTCGGCCTCGAGGCACAGGTAGCTCCAGTGCGGGCCGTGGAAGATCCGGTCCTGCTCGGCGCGGTACACCGCCTCGTCCTGGAAGACCCAGTACGGCACCCGGGTCAGCGACCGCGGCCAGCTGCGGTCGGGTGCGCGGCCCGCAGTGGTCCCCGTGAGGCGATCCATCGTCGGTTCCTCCTCGCCTGGGGTGCCGCTCGACAGCTCGCGGCACCCCTGATATTGTTCGAATAACGAACGCAGTTTCACTTGCCGAACACATTGAAGGCAGGCGAGAGCCTGCCGTCAAGACCCATCTCCCGGGAGAGTCGTGCCCGCAGCCGAAGGAATGGCCGGTTTGGCCAAGGGATTGGCGATCCTGGAACTGTTCGGAGAGGCGACGCCGAAGCTCGCGATCAGCGACGCGGCGCGCCTCACCGGCCTCAACCGCGCCGTGGCCCGCCGCTGCCTGCTCACGCTCGTCGACCTCGGGTACCTCACCCACGACGGCAAGCACTTCCTGCCCACCCCGCGCCTGTTGCGCCTGGGCGACGCGTACGTCGAGTCGACGGCGCTGCCGCAGCTCGCGCAGCCACATCTGGCGGCGGTGCGCGAGCACGTGCAGGAGTCGGCATCGCTGGCGGTGCTGCAGAACGACGAGGCGCTGTTCATCGCGCGCAGCGAGGTGAAGCGGATCGTCAACACCGGCGTGCGCATCGGCGCGAGCGTGCCGGCGTACACGTCGGCGACCGGGCACGTGCTCCTGTCCGCACTGTCCACGGAGGACTTGACGGCCTACCTCGAGCGCACCGAATTCCACCCCAGAACCCCGAAAACGCCGGTGACCGCCGCCGAGATCCGCCGGCGGGTGGACCTCGTGCGCGCCGACGGCGCGGCGTTCACCGACGAGGAGCTGGAGTACGGCCTGCGCTCGCTCGGCGTGCCCGTGCTCGACTCGCGCGGCCGCACCGTCGCCGCGATGTCGGTGAGTGCCACCGCCGGCCGCATCTCGATGGCCCAGCTGCGCGACGAGTTCCTGCCGGTGCTGCGCGACCAGGCGGAGCAGCTGGGCCGCAAGCTGTAGCAGTGGCTCCGCGTATCGGCCCACTCTCACCCTGAAGTCGAGATTTTGCGAGCCATTGCAGTAAAGTTTCAGCCATGACGCGTCGACTTGCCGAAGTGGCCCGACAGGTGGGGGTCAGCGAAGCCACGGTCAGCCGGGTGCTCAACGGCCGGCCCGGGGTTTCCGCGAGTACCCGGGCCGCCGTTCTCACCGCGCTGGACGTGATGGGCTACGAACGCCCCACCCAGCTGCGCGGGGAACGGGCCCGCCTGGTGGGGCTCGTGCTGCCCGAGCTGCAGAACCCGATCTTCCCCGCGCTGGCCGAGATCATGGGCAACGCGCTGGCTCAGCAGGGGTTCACGCCCGTGCTGTGCACGCGCACCGCCGGCGGGGTGTCCGAAGCCGAGTACGTGGAGCTGCTCCTGCAGCAGCAGGTGTCCGGGGTGGTGTTCGCCGGTGGGCTGTTCGCCCAGGCCGACGCCGTGCACACCCACTACCACCACCTCGTGGAACGCAAGCTGCCGACGGTGCTGATCAACGCCGCCGTCGACCACCTCGGGCTGCCGCAGGTCTCGTGCGACGACGCGGTGGCCGTGGAGCAGGTCGTGGGGCATCTGAGCTCCCTCGGCCACGAGAAGATCAGCCTGGTCCTGGGCCCGGCCGACCACGTGCCGTCGCAGCGCAAGCTCGCGGCTTTCCGCTCGTACGCGGCGAAACTCGGCCTGCCCGTGCTCGACGAGCTGGTGGAGCACGGCATGTTCTCCATCGAGGGCGGGCACGCCGCGGCCGCGCGCCTCTACCCGCGCGGGGCCACCGCCGTGCTGTGCGCGAGCGACCTGCTGGCACTCGGCGCGATCCGCGCCGCGCGCCGGCAAGGACTGTCGGTACCGGAGGACATCTCGGTGGTCGGCTACGACGACTCCGCGCTCATGAACTGCACCGATCCGCCGCTCACGACCACGCGCCAGCCGATCGAGGCGATGGGCCGCGCGGTGGTGGAGCTGCTCGTGAAGCGGATCAACGGCGGCGAGGTCGCGGCCGAGGAGCTGCTGTTCGCCCCCGAACTCGTGGTGAGGGGGTCGACCGCGCGGTATCGGGGATGATCACGTTCTGTTCGTAACTTGCAAATCCTCGTCGGGTTATTGCGGCGTTCTGGTCTCACACTTTAGAGTGACGGCCATCACGACACAGCCGTCGCGACCGCGAGAAGAGGCTTGAGATGAGCAGTCCCTGGTCCCGAGCAGCGAGGTCCAGCCGCACCCCCAGAACCGTGATCGCCCTGCTCACCGCGGGCGGCCTGGCTGTGAGCCTCGCCGCCTGCGGCTCCGGCTCCGAGGGCGGAGATGCCGGCGGAAAGGTCCAGATCACCGTCACCGGGCAGCCGCCGACCACGCAGCCGTTCGAGCGCAAGGTGTTCGACGCCGACGTCGCCGAGTTCGAGGCTTCGCACCCGGACATCGACATCGTGCCCCACGAGGGGTTCATGGACCCCAAGACGTTCTCGGCCAAGCTCGCCGGCGGCCAGCTCGAAGACGTGTACTACGTGTACTTCACCGACCCGGCGCAGATCATCGCCCGCCACCAGGCCGCCGACATCACGGAAGCGGCGAAGAGCGTGCCGCATGTGAACGACATCCAGCCGCAACTCCTGGACAACTTCCGGGACGCGAGCGGCAAGCTTTACGGCCTCCCGACGGCGAACTACACCATGGGGCTCGTCTACAACCGCAAGCTGTTCCAGCAGGCCGGGCTCGACCCGGACAAGCCGCCCGCGACCTGGGACGAGGTGCGGGCCGACGCGAAGCAGATCTCCGCGCTGGGCAACGGGGTCGTCGGCTACGCCGACTACAGCAAGAACAACCAGGGCGGCTGGCACATGACGGGCTGGCTGTACTCGATGGGCGGCGACATCGCCCGTAAGGACGGCGACAAGTGGGTCGCCGACTTCGACAACGACAAGGGCCGTGCCGCGCTGAACTACCTGCACGCCATGCGCTGGGACGACAACTCCATGGGCAGCAAACAGCTGCTGCAGGACGTCGACGTGCAGCGCATGATGGGCGCCGGCCAGCTCGGCATGTACATGGCCGCGCCGGACAACGTGCCGGTGCTGGTGAAGCAGTTCAACGGCAAGTACGAGGACTACGGCATCGCCGGCATGCCCGGCACGAAGGGCACCCTCCTTGGCGGCGAGGGATACATGATCAACCCGAAGGCGTCGGCCGCGAAGATCAAGGCCGGCCTCGAGTGGATCCAGTGGAAATACCTCAATCCCGACCGCTTCGACAAGCACGTGAAGCAGTACGTCGACGGCAAGCAGCCCGTGGGCCTGCCCACCGAGCCGACGCCCGACATCTGGCAGGGCGCGGTGCGCGACCAGCAGCTGGCCGTGAAGAAGAAGTACGCCAACGTGCCCGCGGAGAACTACCAGTCCTACGTGGACGCCGCGGACAAGATCAAGGGCAGCATCGAGCCGCCGAACGCGCAGCAGATCTACGCCGCGCTCGACAGCGTGATGCAGGCCGTGCTCACCGACCGCAACGCGAACATCGACCAGCTGCTCGGCTCGGCGCAGTCGAAGGTCAACAGTGTCCTCGCCCAGGTCAGGTAACGTGCTCGACTGGCCCGCGGTCACCCCGCGGGCCGGTCGGCCTGCCGCCTCGGCCGCCGAACGCCGGCGCGCCCGGCTCAAGCGGCGCCTGCGCGAGAACCTCACCGCGTACACGCTGTTGTGCGCCGCGCTCGTGGTGTTCGCGATGTTCTCCTGGTACCCCATCGTGCGCGGGGTGCTGCTGAGCTTCCAGCAGGTCGACTTCGTGAACCCGCCGACGTGGGTCGGGTTCGACAACTTCGCGCGCCTGTTCGCCGACCCGCTGTTCGGGGTCGCGTGGCGCAACACGTTGCTGTTCACCGGGTTCGCGCTCGTCTTCGGGTTCCTCGTTCCGTTCCTGGCGGCCGTGCTGCTCAACGAGCTGCGCCACGCGCGGGCGTACTTCCGGCTCGCGGTCTACCTGCCGGTGATGCTCCCGCCGGTGGTCACCGCGCTGATGTGGAAGTGGTTCTACGACCCGGGTCCCGGGCTGTTCAACTCGGCGCTGAACGCGGTCGGCCTGCCCGGTCTGCAATGGCTCGACTCTTCGACGACCGCGATGCTGTCGCTGGTGTTCGTGTCCACCTGGGCCAACATGGGTAGCACCACGCTGATCTACCTGGCGGCGCTGCAGACGATCCCGGGTGAGCTGTACGAGGCCGCGGAGCTCGACGGCGCCGGGATGTGGCGGAGGCTGCGGCACGTGACCTTCCCGCAGACGCGGTTCGTGCTGCTGGTGCTGCTGCTGTTGCAGATCGTCGCGACGATGCAGGTGTTCACCGAGCCGTACGTGATGACCGGCGGTGGCCCGGACGACTCGACCGTGACCGTGCTCCTGCTGCTGTACCGCTACGCCTTCGTCTACAACGACTTCGGCTCGGCCAGCGCGATGAGCCTGCTGCTGTTCGTGGCGCTGGGCGTGTTCTCGGCGATGTACGTGCGTCTCACGAGGAGGGTGGAATGACAGCCGCACGGACGCTGGTCTCGCCTTCGCAACTGCGTACACCGGGCGGAAAAACCGTCTACGTGATCGTGTTCGTGTGCACGTTCGCCTTGTTCACCTTGGCGTTCCTGTTTCCGTTGTACTGGGCGGTGACGGGGGCGATGAAGTCACCGGCGGAGCTGGCGGCGACTCCGGCGACGATCGTGCCGCACGAGTGGCATCCGGAGTCGTTTTCCGAGGCCTGGGACCAAATGGACCTCGGAAAGTACTTCCTCAACACGGTGGTCGTGGCGGGCGGCGCGTGGCTGGTGCAGCTGGCGGTGGACGTGCCGGCGGCGTTCGCGCTGTCGAAGCTGCGGCCCAAGTTCGGCAACGTCGTTCTGGGACTGATGCTCGCCACGCTCATGCTGCCGGCCGCGGCATTGCTGGTGCCGACGTACGTGACGGTGACGGACTTGCCGCTGCTGCACTTGAACCTCATCAACTCACCCGCCGCGATCTGGCTGCCCGCGGCGGCCAACGCGTTCAACATCTATCTGCTGAAACGGTTCTTCGACCAGATCCCGGACGAGCTCATCGAAGCCGCGCGCCTCGACGGCGCCGGTCCGGTGCGAACATTGTGGACGATCATCCTGCCCATCTCGCGGCCGATCCTCGCCGTGGTCTCGATCCTCACGATCGTGGCCGCGTGGAAGGACTTCATCTGGCCGTTGCTGATGTTCCCGGACACCGGCAGGCAGACGCTGAGCGTAATGCTGCAGCGGGTGGCCATCGACATGCCACTGAACCTGCTGGTGGCGGGGATGGTGCTGGCGAGCGTGCCGATGATCGTGTTGTTCCTCGTGTTCCAGCGGCAGATCCTCGCCGGCCTCACGGCCGGTTCGATCAAGGGCTGACACACCGACTGTGTACACAAACGACGCTGGGAGGACTACGCAGTGACCGAACTGTCTTCGGCTTGGTGGCGCAGCGCGGCCATCTACCAGGTCTACATCCGCAGCTTCGCCGACGGAAACGGCGACGGCATCGGCGACCTCGCCGGCGTCCGGTCCAAACTGGACCACCTGGCGGAGCTGGGTGTGGACGCCATCTGGTTCACGCCGTGGTACCCGTCGCCCATGGACGACGGCGGCTACGACGTGGCCGACTTCCGTGACATCGAACCGCTTTTCGGCACCCTCGCCGAGGCCGAGGCGCTCATTGCCGAAGCGCACGAGCGCGGCATCCGCGTGATCATCGACATCGTGCCGAACCACTGCTCCGACGAGCACCGGTGGTTCCAGGCGGCACTCGCCGCCGGGCCGGGATCGGTCGAGCGCGAGCGGTTCTGGTTCCGCCCGGGCCGCGGCGCCGACGGCTCGGAGCCGCCGAACAACTGGAAGTCTCGCTTCGGCGGGCCCGCGTGGACCCGCGTCGAGGACGGGGAGTGGTACCTGCACCTGTACAGCTCGCGCCAACCCGACTTCAACTGGGACAACGCCGACATCCGCGCGGAGTTCGAGGACGTGCTGCGGTTCTGGTTCGACCGCGGCGTCGACGGCTTCCGCATCGACGTCGCCGACGGGCTCATGAAGGACCCCGCGCTGCCCGACGTCGAGGACGGGGACGAGACACCGTTCTCCGACCAGGAGGGGCTGCACGAGATCTACCGGTCGTGGCGCAAGATCGCCGATTCCTACGCGGGCGAACGCGTGCTCGTCGGCGAGATGTGGCTGCCCGACATGTCCCGCGCCGCGCGCTACCTGCGCCGCGACGAGCTGCACTCGGCGTTCAACTTCGACTTCCTGGTGTGCCCGTGGGACGTCTCGCGCTTCCGCGACGTCATCTCGCGCACGCTGCGGGCCCACGACGAGGTCGGCGCGCCCGCGGCGTGGGTGCTGTCCAACCACGACGTGACGCGGCACGTCACGCGGTACGGCCGCTCCGGCGACACGGGTTTCTCGTTCGCGGATCGGCTGCACGGCTCGCCGGTTTCGCTCGCCCTGGGCACCCGCCGAGCGCGGGCGGCGGCGCTGCTGACTTTGGCGCTGCCCGGCGGCGTGTACGTGTACCAGGGCGAAGAGCTGGGGTTGTGGGAGGTCGAGGACCTCCCTTCGGAGCTGCGGCAGGACCCGGTGTGGGCGCGGACCGACGGCGCGGACCCGGGCCGGGACGGGTGCCGGGTGCCGCTGCCGTGGTCGGGTCCTGCCGCACCGTTCGGCTTCGGCACGGGGACGCCGTGGCTGCCGCAGCCGTCATCGTGGGCCGAATACACGGCTTCCGCGGAGGCCGCGGACCCGGCGTCGATGCTGTCGTTGTACCGCGACGGCCTGCGGATCCGCACGGAGCAGGCGGCGCTCGGCGCGGGTGCGCTGGAGTGGCTTCCGCTCGGTGACGGCGTGCTGGCGTTCACACGGGAGCCGGGGTTCACGTTCGTGCTGAACTTCTCCGCCGCGGCGGTTCCGTTGCCGGCCGGGGAGATTTTGCTGGCGAGCGGTCCGGTCACGACGGAGATTCCGACGGACACTGCCGTGTGGCTACGGTCCTGACCGGCGGTGGAGGGCGTCACGGGGGCGCCCTCCACCGCCGTCAGCCGGGACCGGTCCCCATCGAGCATGGCTAACGTCCGTGCTGTGATCGACAAACGCATCCCGACAGTGGCGCTCGGCTTGCTGGTCCTCGCCGGGTGCTCGGCCTCGCCGACCTCGGCCCCTCCGCTCACGACCGCCGCTCAGCTCGACAGCATCTGCGCGGATGTCGGCGCCAAGGTCGGCCCGCTGCCGTCGCTGAAGGACCTGGACGACGCGACCCACATCGTGCCCATGCTCGACACGCAGCTCGCCGCGGCCCAGGACGCCCAGCGGCGCCTGGGCAGCGTGCTGGCCGCCGCGGCCGACCGCTCGCGGTACTCGGACTTCCAGGCCAAGTGGGCCGCGGCCGCGACCACCCTGGGCAAACTCCGCGACACGTGGCACGACCCGTACGTGGATAGCCCGGGCCTTCCGGAATCCGCTCACTCGGACAGCGCCGCGGCCCTCTCCGTCTACGCCGCCGAAACCGACGCCCGCCGCGACACCACCGCACTCCGCGACGCCGCGACCCGCGCCGAGCTCTCCCCCTGCGCCACCATCGCGTGGCACACGGACACCTGATCGTCGCGGGTCGCCGGAGATTTTTCCGGCGCCGGTGTCGATCGGCGTCGAGCGGATTCGTAGGCAGGGTGAGGGGCCGCCCGGCCCCGAACCTCACGCAAGGAGCACACCATGACCGCCACCTACACCTTCGACGTCTTCTCCAGCCTCGACGGCTACGGCTCCCACACCGGCGACTGGGGTGGCTACTGGGGCAAGCAGGGCCCGGAGCTGCTGGCGCGCCGCCTCGAGCTGTACGGCGAGGGGCAGCGGATGGTGTTCGGGAAGACCACGTTCACGGACAACGCGGAGATGTTCGCCGAGTTCGGCGTGGAGAACCTCGACCCCTGGGTCGCCCGGATGCGGAAGCTGCCGGCCACCGTCATCTCCACCACCCTGCGCGGCCCCTTGGACTGGCCCGACGCGACCGTGGCTGCCGGCGACGCCCTCGACGTCGTCGCGCGCCTCAAGAAGGAGTCCGACGCCCCGCTGCGCTCGCACGGCAGCCTGGCGATGAACCGCGCCCTGATGGCCGCCGGCCTGGTCGACCGCGTGCAGCTCACGGTCTTCCCCGTGCTCACCGGCCGCACCGGCGCCGCCCGCATCTTCGAGGGGGCCGAGGACTTCGACCTGGAGCTCCTCGAAAGCCGCACCTTGGACGGCCACACGCAGGAACTGATCTACCGGCCCACGCGGCATCCGTGAGCGGACTCAGGCGATCAGCTTGTTCGTGCGCGGGCGGCGCGAAGGCGTTCGAACGCTTTCGGCCGCCCGATCGCGTCGAGGCGGCCGGCGATCGCGCGGGCGCAGTCAGCCGCCGTGCGGGCAGTGGTGTCCACGACGAGGTCGTTGTCCCGGTGGGAGTAGATCAGCGTCTGCGAGGCGGCGAGTCCGTGCGGCCGGTCACCGCGCGAGCGCTCCCGCCGGGCGAGTTCCTCCGGCGCGCAGTGGACGTCGACCAGGGTGACGTCGTAGCCGTCGAGGACGACGAGGAGGTCGTCGAGGCGCCACGGCTCGCTGAGCAGGTAGTCCATGACCACGTCGTTCCCCGTGGACGCGAGGGCTGCGACGGCGCGGTGGTAACCCCGCCGGGTTCGTCGCAGCATCTCCTGCACTCCGGCGTCGTCGAGCGCACGGGTGTAGCGCGTCGACCGCATCCCGTTGATCCCGTCGACGGGGACGTGGAACCAGGGATCGGGCAGGACCGCGAGCAGTGCCTGCCCGATGCTCGACTTCCCCGAGCTCGACGGGCCGTTGAGGAGAATGACCCGGCCACGCGCCTCTGTCTCCATGATCGAACTGTAGTCAACGGCGCCGATCGATCTCCCGACCGACCAGGCCTCAGGCAGTCAGCTTCAGCACATCCACCCCACGCACGTTGTCCGCCACATACACATACCCGTCATGCCAGTACGGCGCCCACGAGCTCGCGTCCGCCGGGCGGAAGTAGGCGATCTGGCGCGGGTTGGTCGGGTCGCTGACGTCGAGGAAGCGCGTGCCCTGGGAGTAGAAGGACTGGACGAGCACGTGGTCGCGCAGGTCGAAGTAGTGGGCGGAGCAGTCGTCGGAGGCGGGGTCGCTGCCTTCCTGGCCCGCGACACTCCAGGTGCCGATGCTCTGCAGCCGGAAGGGGGCCGTCGCGGTCGAACGCCAGCCTTCGCCGTGGTACGAACCGGCCAGGGACGAGATGGTGAGCACGCCGTCGCCCGCGCAGCCGTCGAGGAAGTTCTCCTCGGTGGCGTACACGAGGTCGTGGCCGCGCCAAGCGCCGGCGTCGCGGGGGCCGACCGGGTGGAAGCTGTTGTGCAGGAACTTCGACGGCGCGGCGGTCTCGTCGACGCCGCCCCCGGCGTACGGGATGGGCTCCAGCGCGGTGGCGCGATGCACGCCGCCGCGGACGGGGTCGCGGTGCAGGCCGCTGGTCCAGTAGCCGCGGACGCCGCCGCGGCCCGAGACCCACGCGACGCCCGCGGAGTCGACCTGGACGTCGTGGACGTAGTCGGTCTGGCCGTCGTTGCGGGCGAGCTCGATGGGGTCGGGGTGCACGACAGGGTGGCGCGGGTCGCGCACGTCGGTGACCCAGATCGGGCGCCCGCCCCAGTCGGCCGGCTGGTCGTCGGCCTTCGCAGGGCCGCCGGTCCACAGGTAGCGGCAGCCGTCGACGCAGCTGGTGGTGTGGCCGGCGGGCACGCGCACGTAGCTGAGGATCGTGGGCTTCTCCGGGCGCGAGACGTCGACGACGTAGATGCCCGATTCGCCGGTGTGCGTGTTGCCCTCGAACGCGCGCGGGTCGCGCGAGAGGAACACCAGCTTGCGCTGTGCGTCGACCTCCGTGTCCTCGGTCTCCCACAGGCCGGGCAGGCTGAGCTGCCCGACCGCCTTCGGTGCGGCGGGGTTGCGGGTGAGGTCGTAGACCTTGAGGCCGAACTCGCCGGACACCACCATCACGTCGCGGTGGCCGTAGGACAGGAAGTTGGCGGAGATCGCGCCCGCCGCGTCGGGCACGTTGCCGACGGCGCGCACGCCCTTGACCGCGCCGGGATCACCGGCGGTGTGTTTGGCCTGCACCGCGGGCTTGTCGTCCTCGCCGCACGCGGCCGCGGGCAGCTCGGTCGCGATCAGCGTCGCGGCGACAGTGGTCAGGGCCAAGCAAGATCGAACCCACCAGCGGCGCACACGAACCTCCCAGAACGCCCAGCGTGACCGTTGCACTCTAAGACGGTGACCAACCGGACACAACCGCCTTTCGTCTCTTTCCAACTGGTATTAAGACACCATGCGCCTGCCCACCCTGCTCGCCGCCGCAGTGGTGGCGTTGTCCGCGCTCGCCGGCTGTTCGTCCGACGAGCCGGCGCGCCCGGGCGTCGTCACGGTCGGGCTGCAGGAACCGGGCACGCTGCTGCCCGCCGACGTCGACGACCAGGCCGGGCGCTTCGTCACGGGCGCGCTCTGGACGCCGCTCGCCGACTACGACCCGGCCACGGGCAAGCTCACCCCGCGCGCCGCCGCGTCGATCACGAGCACTGACCGCGTGACGTGGACCGTGAAGCTGCGCCCTGGCCTGAAGTTCCACGACGGCACCCCGGTCACCGCGAAGTCCTATGTGGACACGTGGCGGGCCATCG
Organism: Amycolatopsis sp. NPDC051372; assembly: GCF_040682095.1. Lineage (NCBI taxonomy): Bacteria > Bacillati > Actinomycetota > Actinomycetes > Pseudonocardiales > Pseudonocardiaceae > Amycolatopsis > Amycolatopsis sp. NPDC051372. The sequence goes on along the minus strand of NZ_JBFBAF010000013.1, from coordinate 211,180 downwards.
CCGGCGAGAACTGGGAGGTCACACCGGTGCTGACGAAGTCGTTGCGGGCCAAGCAGATCACGGCCCCCGACGCGGCGACGATCCGGCTCGTGCTCGGCCGTCCGAGCAGCCAGGTGCCGGCGTGGCTCTCGGCGCCGGGGCTCGTGCCGATGCCCGCCTCCGTGCTCGCTTCGCACGACTGGAACGGCTTCGCCCGCCACCCCGTCGGCGACGGCCCCTTCCGCCTCGCCGACGACTGGGCCCCCGGCACCGGCGGCACGCTCCTGCGCATCGCCCCGGCCGGCGAGCTGGCGACCGAGGTCGACCTGCGCGTGGGTGACCCGGTGGAGCAGTACGACGCCGTGCGCGACGGCTCGCTCGACCTCGTCACCTCCGTCCCCGGCGAACGCCACGAAGCCATGCACACCGACTTCGCCGACCGCCACACCACCTGGCCCCTGCCCGAGGCCGGCTACCTCGTCTTCCCCACGACCGACCCCCGCTTCGCCGACGCCGCCGTGCGCCACGCCTTCGCCCTGGCCGTCGACCGCTCAGCACTGGAGGCCGGGCCCCTCGCCCACCAGGTCGACCCGGCCCACGCCCTCCTGCCACCCTCCGACGCCCCCGGCGAACGCACCGGCACCTGCCGCCCCTGCTCCTTCGACGCGGCCGCCGCCAAGTCACTGCTGGGCCAGTCCGGCTTCACCGGCCCCACCACGGTGTACTTCGACCCCGCCGCGGGCCAGTGGACGCGCCCGCTCGCCGTCGGCTTGACCACGGCACTGGGGGTTCCGGTGACCGCCGCCCAACGGCCGACCGAGCAAGCGACCGGTCCGTCTACTGTGGACTTGAATCTCGCCTCGGCCAGCCCTGCGGACTTGCTGTCGGCCCTGGCTTCCGCCTCGGGCTACTCGGACGCCGGCTTCGAGCAGGACCTCGCGGCCGCGGAGTCCGCGGCCACCGCCGCGGAAGCCGGGCAGCTGTACCGGGTCGCCGAGAACCAGCTGCTGCGCGACCTCCCGGTGGCTCCTTTGTGGACGGGCCACGGGCACGCCGTGTGGTCGCCCCGCCTGCACGACGTCACGGCGGCGGCGTTCTCGGGTATCGACCTGGCCGGGCTTTCTGTCTGATCACCGTTTCGCGAGCCGCGCGGGAACCTCGACAAATCAGCGCGCAGGTGGCACACGCCCCTCGAAAGGGAGCAGATGTTCTACCGCCTGTTCGACGAGTTCCGCCGCGACAAAGTCATTCCCTGACCCGAATCAGGCGTTCGGGTCCAGACCGACGTCGGCGGGCTTCGCGGTGGCGAGTGTCCCGTTGAAGCGGTCGTCCGTCAGCTTGAAGGTCGCGTCGCCGAAGTCGGCGGAGGTGAGTTTGTCGCGGATGCCCGAGGGGTAGTTGTCCCAGCCCACGAGGCCCTTGACCTGCCACACGCCCTCGTCGTTCTCGGGGGGCTCGTCGCCGTCGCCGGCCTTGGGGAAGCGGAAGTCGTGGGTCGTGACGCCGTCCTTGTGGTACACGGCCTTCGGGTGGCTGTCCTGGAACGGGACCTCCGACGCGGGCTTCGTCTCGTAACCCTGGTGCTGGGAAACGGAAATGTACTTCGCCTGGTCGTCCTGCACCCACACGACGATGTGCTCCCAGTCGTGCTTGTGGCCGGCCGACACGGGGCCGTCGGAGACCTGGTCCTTCTCGAAGTAGTACCCGTACAGGTAAGCGCACCAGCCGTTGTTGCACTTGGACCTGGAGTAGACGTTGGTGTTGGCCAGATCGGACTTGTCGTGGCAGTTGCCGTTCACGGCGCCGCCGAGGTCGAGGCCCGGGTTGAGCGTGCCGTCGGGTCCGATGGCCGGGGTGTTGTAGCAACCGTCCTTGTCGAAGTCGAGCGCGGGCTGCCACTTGGCGTCGGCGGCGGGCGCGCGGGCCGGCAGAGCCGAGGGCGGGTCGGCCCACGCGGTCGCCGAACCGAAAGCGATCGAACCGAATGTCACCGTGGCGATCGCCAGCGGTACGACGGCCAACCGACGCAACGTGCGGTGCTTCATCGAGCGGGTCCCTTCTCGTGATCGCACGCCCAGCGTGGTCCCGGGACACCAGCACCGCAGCGTGGATCAGACCACTCGAAGATCCTTGCCCGAACGGGTAACTCCGGCGGTACGGAAGGGTCAGCCCCTCCCGATGAACGGCATGGTCGTGGCCGTGATGGTCAGGAACTGGACATTCGCGTCCAGCGGCAGCCCCGCCATGTACAGCACCGCGTCGGCCACGTGGCCCGCGTCGAAGGTGGGCTCGGCGAGCACGCGGCCGTCGGCCTGTGGGATGCCGCCGGACATGCGCTCGGTCATCTCTGTGGCGGCGTTGCCGATGTCGATCTGTCCACAGGCGACGTTCCACGCGCGGCCGTCGAGGGAGATCGACTTGGTCAGCCCCGTGACGGCGTGTTTCGTGGCGGTGTAGGCGACGCTCGCGGGCCGCGGCGCGTGCGCGGAGATCGAGCCGTTGTTGATGATCCGCCCGCCCATGGGTTCCTGGTCCTTCATCAGGAGCACGGCCTGCTGCGCGCACAGGAACATCCCGGTGAGGTTCGTGTCGACCGTCCGGCGCCAGCGCTCCACCGACAGGTCCGCGACGGTCCCACCCACCGACACCCCGGCGTTGTTCACCAGCAGATCCAGCCGGCCCCACCGCCCGCGCACCGCCTCGAACAACGCCGCCACGGCCTCGGGCGAAGCGACGTCCGTGGGCACGACCAGCGCACCTTCGGCACCGTCCGCCGTCTCCTCCAGCGCTTCGGCCCGGCGCCCGGCCAGCGCGACCTGGTAGCCAGCGTCCAGCAGCGCCCGTGCCACCCGCCGGCCGATGCCCGAACCTGCTCCCGTGACCACCGCGGTCTTCGTCGTCATCCCACCCCTCCTCGGCCTCGCAGGCCAGCACGCTGCCACACCATCCGGGTCACCACAATCCACGTCGTGGACTCGCGGCCGTCGCGGGGGCAGACTTGCGGAAATGGGACCACGAGACACTCTGCTCGCCGGGCTGGCGCGGCAGCTCGGCCACCCCAGCGGCCTGCCCGGCCGGGCCGTCGGGCGGCTGCTGAACCGCGCCAACCGAGGCAACGTGACAGCGGCTGTCGAAGCACTCGACCTGAAACCCGGGGAGACCGCGCTCGACATCGGCTTCGGCGGTGGCCTGGGCCTCGACCTGCTGCTGCGCGCCGCGGCGGGCGGCACGGTGCACGGCGTCCACATCTCCGACACGATGATCGCCAAGGCCCGCGCCGCGTTCCCCGCGAACATCGCCGCCGGCCGGTTGCGCCTGCACCGCGGCACGATGACCGCGCTGCCGCTGGAAGACGCGTCGATGGCCGCCGCGATCGCGCTGAACACGGTGTACTTCATCGACGACCTCGACCTGGCGTTCGCGGAGGTCGCCCGCGTGCTCACGCCAGGTGGCCGGTTCGTGCTCGGCATCGGCGACCCGGAAGCCATGAAAGCCATGCCGTTCACCGAACCCGGCTTCCGGCTGCGCCCGGTCGCCGACGTCGAGACGGCGCTGGGCGAGGCGGGCCTGAGCCTGGACCGCCACCAACGCATCGGCGAGGGCACTCGCGCCTTCCACCTGCTGATCACGAGCAGGTGAGCCGGCGGCCCCGGTCGCCCAGGGCCGCCGGAACCCCGCCTAGCTCTGTGGCACGCCCAGTGCCTCCAGCGCCGGGCCCGCCATGATCACGCCGGCGCCCGTCACGGCGTCGTACCCGGGCGCGCCCAGGTCGATCGCGCTCGACACCAAGGCCGAGCGGATCTCCGCGGGTGTCGCGGTGGGCTTGCCCGACAGCAGCAGCGCCGCGATGGCGGCCGCGTGCGGGGCCGCCGCGGACGTGCCGTAGAACGGCTGGAAGCCGGCCACGGACGTGGCGACGCCGTCGGCCGCGGTGATGTCCGGCTTGGCGCGCGTGGCGCCGCCCGTCGAGGAGACGTTGCCCGGGGTGACCTCGGTGCCGTCGGGGTTGAAGAACAGGTGGCGCTCACCGTCGGAGGTGAAGCGTTCCCATTTGCTCGCCGCGGTGAACTGGCCCGGGAACGGGCCGGCCGGGTTCGCCGGGTCGCCCGTCTCGAGTGGACGGCCGAACGCCGTCGCCGCCGGGGCCGCCGCCACGCTGAACGCGTCGGCCGCGGCCGAGTGGCCCGAGGTGACGCCCGCCGTGCTGAACGCCTTGAGCGAGCCCGATGCGACGAACCGACCGCGGATCACGTTGAGCGCGAGGAACCGGTCGGCGCCGCTGTACTTCACCACGGCCACGCGGTAGCCCGAGCCCGTGGTCGGCACCGAGGCGATCTCGTACGGGTTCTGCGAGCCGGTCTGCGGGTTGTCGCTGGAGGACACGACGCTGCCGGACGCGTTGAGGATGAACAGGTCGTAGTCGTTGCCCGACTTGCCCCACGGGTCCGACCAGAACAGCGTGACCGGCTTGCCGAGCGAACCCGCCGAAAGCGGGTCGGAGGTCTGCACCGCCGAGCCCGGGTCGAAGTCGTGCGGCGTGCCGCTGATGCCCGGCAGCGTGGAGGCCGAGGCGCGGAAGTCGCCTTCGTAGTAGCCGCTGGTGCCGTCGGTGAGGTTGCCGGAGTTGCCGGCGGAGGAGAAGTACAGCGTGCCCGCGGCGGTCACGTCGTTGACGGCCTGCGCGACCTGCGTGTCCTGGAACGGCGACTCGTCGAAGTAGGCGACGTCGTCGACGATCACGGTGCAGTGGCCGGTGGTGCGCAGGGCGCGGATATTGGCGGCGAAGCTCGCTTCGCTGGTGAACGCGGTGGCGAAACCGAGCGTGGCGCCGGGCGCGAGGTCGTGGACGATCTCGAGCATCGCTGTGCCCTCGTCGCCGCTGCCGGCCTGGCCCGCCAGCACGTCGACGGCCGGCAGCTCACCCGCGGCCTGCGACTTCGACAGGGAGTTGACGCCGTCGGACAGCACGCAGACCTTGATGCCGGAGCCGGTCACGCCGTACTGCGCGCGGGCGGTGCCGGCGCCGTGGGCCTTGTCGCCTTCGGACACCTGCGTCACCGCCTGGGCCACCAGCTCACGACGCGGGTCCTGCTCACGCCACGTCATCGCCTGCGCGGCCGGCGCGACGGCGGCCACATCACCGCGCGCCGCGATCTTGTCCACGGCGGCGAGCGGCAGGTCCGCTCGCACCGCGCCGTCCGGCGAGGCGTAGCGGACGGTGCCGCCGGCCGCACGCACGGCCTGGGCCACGGCGGTCCCGGTGGTGCCGGTAATGCCGGTGATGTCGACGGAGACCGCACCGGTCTTCGCCACGGGCAGGCCGGTGCGGTAGTCGGGCAGCAGCGCGGCGAGCGCATGGTCGGCCCGCAGGCGCTTCTCGATCACCAGCCGGCTGTCCTGCTTGCGCTCCGCGGGCGTCAGCGACTTCTTGATGCCCTGCAACGCGCTGATGCCGGTCTCGGTGCGCTGCGCGACGACGTCGGCCGCGGACGGCTGCGCGCTCGCCACGCCGGCGCCCAGCAGCACGACCCCCACCGCCAACGGCACCGACCGAGTGGCAGCCCGGCTGAATCTCCGCATCGACTCTCTCTCCCTGCCTCGCCCGCCACACCGGCGGTAGTCAGAAGAATCTAGAGAGTCACCACCGCGCAGTACACCGACAAAAGTTTGAATCGTCCGATGTGTCCACTCCGTGGACGCGGTGGTCGGCGTAGCGGCCCGTCCCCCGCTCGTGGACGCTCTCCGGGCAGACGGGTGATGAACCGGAGGACAACGACGCCGGACCGTCCGCAGTGGACGATCCGGCGTCGTGGCGGGAAGACCTCAGAAGTTGATCATGTGTCCGGCCAGGCCGTGGATCGCTTCCTTCACCGCCTCGCCCAGGGTCGGGTGGGCGTGGACGTTGCGGGCGACCTCGTGCACGGTCAGGTCCCACTGCTGGGCCAGCGTGAGCTCGGGCAGCAGCTCGGTCACGTCCGGGCCGATGAGGTGCGCGCCGAGCAGCTCGCCGTACTTGGCGTCGCTGAGGATCTTGACGAAGCCGCCGGCGTCGCCGAGGCCGTGGGCCTTGCCGTTGGCCGTGAAGGGGAACTTGGTGACCTGCACGTCGTAGCCCTTGTCGCGGGCCTGGGCCTCGGTCCAGCCGAAGCTGGCAATCTGCGGCTGGCAGTAGGTCGCGCGCGGGATCATCACGAAGTCCAGCTCCATGGTCTCCGCGCCGGCGATCGTCTCGGCCGCGACGATGCCCATGGACTCCGACGCGTGCGCCAGCATGAGCTTCGCCGTCACGTCGCCGATGGCGAACAGGTGGGGCACGTTGGTGCGGCCGCGGCCGTCCACCGCGATGGCGCCGCGCTCGGTGAGCTCGACGCCGGTGTTCTCCAGGCCGTAGCCCTTCACGTTGGGCGCGAAGCCGATGGCCTGCAGGACCTTGTCGGCCTCCAGCACGTCCTGCTTCCCGTCCTTCGACACCGTGACCCGGACTTTCGCGCCCGAGTCGTCGATGGCCTCGACCTTGGTGCCGGTCAGCACCTTGATGCCGAGCTTGCGGTAGCGCTTGGCCAGCTCCGCCGACACCTCGGCGTCCTCGAGCGGCACCATCCGGTCGAGGAACTCGACGATGGTCACGTCCACGCCGTAGTTGCGCAGCACGTACGCGAACTCCACGCCGATCGCGCCGGCGCCCGCGATGACGATGCTCTCGGGCACCTCGCTCTCGAGGATCTGCTGTTCGTAGGTGACCACGCGGTCACTGCGGGAAGTGCCGGGCAGCAGACGCGCCGTGGCGCCGGTCGCGATGACGCAGTGGTCGAAGGTGATCTGCTCGCCGTTGACCTCGAGGGTGTGGTCGTCGACGAACGTGCCGTGGCCGTCGTACTCCGTGATCTTGTTCTTCTTCATCAGGAAGTGCACGCCCTTGACGCGGCCGTCCGCGACCTTGCGGCTGCGCTCGTAGGCGGCCGAGTAGTCGAAGCGGATCTCGCTGTCGGAGGAGATGCCGTAGGTGGCGGCTTCTTCCTTCACCGTGTGCGCCAGCTCGGCGTTGCGCAGCAGCGCCTTCGACGGGATGCAGCCGACGTTGAGGCACACCCCGCCCCAGTACTTCTCCTCGACGACCGCCGCGCTCAGACCGAGCTGCGTGGCGCGAATGGCGGCCACGTAGCCGCCGACACCGGCCCCCAGGACCACGACGTCATAGTGTGCACTCATACCATCCAAATTACCCCGAACCGGCTGGCGGGGCGGGGTGACGGTGCTCGCCTCACGCACGGTCGCCGGGGGGCGCTTCGCCGCGGATCCCGGCCAGCAGATCCGTCACCGCGCGCATGATCCGGGCGGTCGCTTCTTCGAGCACCTCGCGGGTCGGCGCGCCGTTGCGGAGATCCGAAAGGTCCACCGGCGGACCCGCCACGAGCTCGACGGTCTTGCGCGGGATCCCGTGCGGGAACCAGGCCCCGGCGGGCAGCAGGTGGTGCGTGCCCCAGTTCGCGACGGGCACCACCGGCACGCCGGTCTCCAGCGCGATCCGCGCGACGCCCGTCTTGCCCTTCATCGGCCAGCCGCCGGGGTCGCCCGAGAACGTGGCCTCCGGGAAGATCGTCACGCACTCGCCGGCTTCCACCGCCTTCACGGCGTCGCGGTATGCGCCTGCCGCCGTCGGCGCTCCGCGGTACACCGGGATGTGCTGCCCGGACCGCATCACCGAGCCGACCACCGGCAGGTCCCACAGGCTCGACTTGGCCAGGTACCGCGGCACGCGGCCGGCGGCGAGGCAGAACGCCGTGAGCGTGGTCGGGTCGGCGAACGACAGGTGGTTCGACGCCACCAGCACCCCGCCCGAGGCCGGGATGTGGCGCGCGCCCCGCACGCGGAAGCGGCTGAACAGCACGAGGAACTGCCAGACCACCTCGATCGCGAAGCTGTACCAGGCACCACGGCCGGCGCGGGCGAAGCGCCGGCCGTAGGCCTCCATCTGACGGAAGGTGAGCAGCTCCCCCTCGTTCTCGAGCGGGGTCCAGCGTTCGCGCGACCGGTTTCGCAGGGCCATGAGCGTCATTCGTAGCCGAAGAACACTCGGCTCGGTGACCCCGGGTCCCGGACGCGGCGCGGATCACACCCGCTCGAGGACCACCACGGGGATCTCGCGGTCGGTCTTCTTCGCGTATTCGTTGTAGTCCGGCCACACCGCGGCGAGCTTGTCCCACAGCCGGGCGCGCTCCTCGCCGGAGACCGTGCGGGCCCGGGCGGTGAACTTGTCGGCCAGCACCTGGACGCCGGCCTCCGGGTTGGCCTCCAGGTTGAGGTACCAGCCGGGGTGCTTCGGCGCGCCGCCCTTGGAGGCGACGATGACGGGGTTGCCGTCCACCTCCTGGTAGATGAGCGCGAACTTGCGGTCCTCACCGGACTTGCGGCCCTTGGTCGTCAGGACCAGTGTCGGCACGCCGGGCTGCCACTCGTGGCCGACCTCGCCGTCGGTCTCCTCGTAGCGGCGGACGTGCTCGTCACCAAAAAGCATCCGTGTGTTTCCTCTCGGCTCGTCGATCTCGTGGTCGTCCCAGCCTGCCGCGAACCGGTCGGTCGTGCTGATCAGCTCGTGCAGGGTCCGGGGCTCGTCGAAGGCGTGACCGGCGTCGGAGATCATCTTCAGCTCCGCGCCGGGCAGGACCTGCGCCAGCTCCCACGCCGTGGTCGCGGGAGTGACGACGTCGTACCTTCCCTGCACGAGAACGCACGGGATGCCCGTGAGCTTCCCGGCCTCGCGAATGAGCTGGTCCTCGGCCAGCCAGCCGCCGTGGCGGAAGTAGTGGTTCTCGATGCGCGCGATGGCGAGCGCGAACTCCGGTTCGGTGAACGCCGACACCACTTCCTCCTGCGGCGTGTACTTCACCGTCTCGCCCTCCCACCGGCTCCACGCGATCGCCGCCGGTCCGTGGACTTCGGGGTCCGGGTGGTGCAGCAGCTCGTGGTAGACCTCGAGCAGGTTGTCGCTGCGGCGCGCGTACGGCACGGGCGCGAGGAACCGCGACCACGCCTCCGGGAACAAGCACGCGGCGCCGCCGCCGAAAAGCCACTGGATCTCTTTCACCCGCAGCGTCGCGACTCCGCGCAGCACGAGCTCGCTGACGCGGCGCGGGTATTGCTCGGCGTACGCGAGGGCAAGCACGCTGCCCCAAGAGCCCCCGAACAGCTGCCACCGGCCGATGCCGCGGTCTTCGCGCAGGAGCTCCATGTCGGCGACCAGGTGCCAGGTGGTGTTCACCGACAGGTCCGCCTCGGCCGTGCTGCCATGGGGTGTGCTGCGGCCGCAACCGCGCTGGTCGAACAGCAGGATCCGGTACCGCTCGGGGTCGAACAGCCGCCGGTGCCGCGCCGACGCGCCGCCACCGGGACCGCCGTGCAGGAACGCCACCGGCTTGCCCTCGGGGTTCCCGCACTCCTCCCAGTAGATTACGTTGCCATCGCCCACCGGCAGCATCCCGTGGTCGTAGGGTTCGATTTCCGGGTACAGACCGAGCATGGGGCCACTATGCCCGAGGAACCACCATGGAGGAGCGATGAAGTCCGGGCCGCACGTGACCCTGGCGGACGTGGCACACAGCGCCGACGTGTCACTCGCCACGGCTTCGCGGGTGCTCAACGGCACCGCGTCCGTCCGCATGGACCTGCGCGATCGCGTGATGTCGGCCGCGGCTGAGCTCGCGTACGCACCGAACGCACACGCGCAGGCACTCGCCGGAGGGACACATCGGACGGTCGGGGTGATCTGTCACGATGTGTCCGATCCGTACTTCTCCGCGGTCGCCGGCGGGGTCATGAAGGTGGCCAACGGCAACGGCCTGCTCGTGATGCTCGCCGACACGTTCCGCGACGCCGACCGCGAAGTGGCGTATGTCTCGGCGCTGCGGGCGCAGCGGGCTTCGGCGATCGTGCTGATCGGGTCGGCGTTCGAGGACCGCTCGTGGGAACGCGCGATGGCCGCGGAGCTCGACCCGTACCGCCGTGGCGGCGGCCAGGTCGCCGCCGTCAGCCGGCACCGCGGGCTCAAGGTGGACACCGTGCAGCCCGACAACCGCGGCGGCGCGGCCGCGCTGGCGAAGGCGCTCGTCGGGCTGGGCCACAAGCGGTTCGCCGTGCTGGCCGGGCCGACGCGGCTCACGACGGTGTGCGACCGGCTCGACGGGTTCGCCGAGGAGCTCGCCGCCCACGGCGTCACGCTGTCCGACGAAGACGTCCTCGAGACCGCCTTCACCCGCGACGGCGGCTACGAAGCGGCGAAGCGGCTATTGGAGCGGCCGAAGCGGAAGCGCCCGACGTGCGTGTTCGCGGTCACAGACCTGATGGCGATCGGCGCGCTGGCCGCGTTGCGCGAGGCCGGCGTCGCCGTGCCGGGCGAGATCTCCGTGGCGGGCTTCGACGACATCCCGGTGGTCCGCGACCTCACGCCGGCGCTCACCACGGTCGCGCTTCCCTTGGAACAGCTTGGCGAACGCGCGATGGACCTCGCGCTCAAGGGTTCCGGCGCGCGAGCGCGCACGGTCCGGGTCAACGCCGAGGTCGTGCTGCGCGAAAGCACCGCGCGTCCGAGGCGCTGAGCACCGTCCTTTGTAGACGTAACCGGGTTCCGCGGATTTCCCGGCACTCCCGGCCAGGGTGTTGGTTAGGCTGCTCCCGTGGCCAAGGTGCTGGTGGTGGAGGACGACCTGACGATCGGCGGCGTCCTGGAGTCGTCGCTCGCGCGCCACGGCCACGAGGTGCGCTGGTGCCGCGACGGCCGCAGCGCCCTGAACGAGGCCGGGGCCGAGCTCGTGCTGCTCGACCTGGGCCTGCCCGACCTCGACGGGGTTGACGTGTGCCGCCGCCTGCGCACGAGCATGCCGGGTGCCGTCGTCGTGATCCTCACCGCGCGGGCCGACGAGATGGACGTGGTCGTGGGCCTCGACGCGGGCGCCGACGACTACCTCACCAAACCCATCCGCCTCGGCGAGCTGCTCGCCCGCGTGCGAGCCCACCTGCGCCGCGGCGCGCCCGTGAACCCCGCGGTGCCGGTGGTCACCGTCGGCTCGCTCGTGGTCGACGCGGCGAGCCGGCGCGCGGTCGTCGGCGGGCGGGAGGTGGACCTGCGGGCGCGGGAGTTCGACCTGCTGGCGCGTCTCGCCGAGCAACCGGGCGTGGCGGTGAGCCGGGAGCGGCTCATGGCCGACGTCTGGGACGCGAACGCCCACGGTTCCACCAAGACGCTCGACGTCCACATCGCGGCCTTGCGGCGCAAGCTCGCCGACGCCGCGCCCGAGCCGGCCGACGTGCCCCGGATCGCCACCCTGCGCGGGCACGGCTACCGCCTGGAAGAGGCCTGAGCGTGCGCCGCCGGATCGTGACGCTCACGGTGCTGGCCGCCGTGGTGGCCACCGTGCTGTTCGGGCTGCCGCTGGCCGTCGCCGCGCTGTGGTACTTCCGTGAGGACACCAGTTCCGAGCTCGAACGCGCCGCCGACGGCACCGCACTGGAGGTGTCCGACGCGCTCGCCGCCGGGCGCGTGCCCCGCCAGCCGGTTCAGGACAGCGCGACCGTCGGGATCTACGACCCGAGGGGACAGCTGGTCTCCGGCGCGGGCCCGGAAACCGCCGACGCGGTGGTGCACCAGGTGTCCGGGGCGGACGTCGATGTGGCGTCCGGACCGGTCGACGGCGAGGACGTGCTGGCGGTGCCCGTGATGGACGGCGCGCGGCTCGCGGGCGTGGTCCGAGCGGCGATGCCGCACACCGTGCTCCTGCGCCGCGTCGGCCTGACCTGGCTCGGGATGATCGGGTTCGGCGTCGCCGCCGTGGCCGCGAGCTGGCTCATCGCGCGGCGCATCGTGGCCCGGTTGTCGAGCCCGCTGGAGGAGCTGTCCTCCGCCGCGACCCGGCTCGGCGACGGTGACTTCACCGCTCGCAGCCCCCGCGCGGGCATCGCCGAGATCGACCGGGTCGGCGCGGCGCTGGACGTGACCGCAGAGCGGATCGGCGAGACACTCGATCGCGAACGCGCGTTCTCGGCCGAGGCGTCCCACCAGCTGCGCACGCCCCTCGCCGGCTTGCGGCTGCAGCTGGAGGCCGCGCTGGAGACGCCCGGACTCGACCCGTACGAGGCGATCCGCGCCGGCATCGACTCGGCCGACCGGCTCGAGCGCACGATCGACGACCTGCTCGCGTTGTCCCGCGAACGCCGGGCACCGCGTGCGGAGCTCGACCTCGACGCGGTGCTGGCCGAGCTGCGTGAGGCCGGCGCTCCGCTGCTCAACGGCCGCGGGCTGCACGTCGAGGTCGTCGACCCGCCCGCCGTCCGGGCCTCGGCGGCGGCCGTGCGGCAGGTCCTCGCGGTGCTGCTCGACAACGCGACCACGCACGGCTGTGGGCCGGTCACCGTCGTCGCGCGCGATGCGGGCGGCGCGCTCGCCATCGACGTGGCCGACGACGGCCCTGATCTCGGCGACACCGACCCGTTCGCCCTGGCCCGCACCGCGCCGCCGGGGCACGGCATCGGGTTGCGGCTGGCCCGCAGCCTGGCCGAGGCCGAAGGCGGGCGGCTGCGGCTGTCGAGCCCGCACCCGCCGACGTTCACCTTGCTGCTGCCCGCGAGCGACGACCCGGCGGAGCCGGCCGCACCCGCGGAGCCGGCTGAAGCGGCCCAGCCGGCTGAGCCGGCGCCCGCCGTCGCGGAGTGAACAGATCACCGTTTCCGACCGTGAAAGTGCAATGAACCACCCAGATCTCATCCGGACGCGCAACGTTTTCCAGTTTTCGGGGCACACTTCGCTCGATACCGTGGCTCGCACCCGATCTTCATCGCAGCCTCGACGACGAGGAGTAGCCAGGTGACGTCCACCCCGACCCGCGTGCGGTTCGGCACTGCGCTGGGGCGCCGCAAACCGGTCGCGGACCTGGTGGCCGAAGCCGGCCACGGCCCGTTGAAACGGTCGCTCGGCTGGGCCAGCTCACGATGCTGTCCATCGGCGCGACACTGGGCAGCGGCATCTTCGTGGTGCTCGGCGAGGCCGTGCCGGTGGCCGGGCCCGCCGTGGTGGTCTCATTCGTGCTCGCCGGGGTCACGGCGCCGTTCTCCGCGCTGTCCTACGCCGAGCTCGCGGGCCTGATCCCGCTGTCGGGCTCGTCGTACTCCTACGCGTACGCCACACTCGGCGAGCTGGTGGCGTCAGTCTGCGGCTGGTGCCTGATCCTGGAGTACGGCGTGTCCGTGGCGTCGGTGGCCGTCGGCTGGGGCCAGTACATGAACGAGCTGCTGCGGCTGGCGTTCGGATTCGCGCTGCCCGAGCCGATCAGCGGCCCACCCGGCGACGGCGGGCTGGTGAACGTGCCCGCGATCGTCGTGGTGCTGCTGGCGATGGTGCTGCTGCTTTCGGGTGCGAAGGAGAGCGCGCGGGCCAACGCGATCATGGTCGTCGTGAAGATCGCGACGCTGGTCCTGTTCTGCGCCATCGCGTTCACCGCGGTGCAGGCCAAGAACTTCACGCCGTTCCTGCCGCTGGGCCTCGCCGGCATGAGCGCGGGTGGCGCGAAGCTGTTCTTCTCCTACATCGGGTTCGACGCGGCCTCGACCGCCGGAGAGGAGGCCCGCAACCCGCAGCGCGACCTGCCCCGCGCGATCCTGCTCTCGCTCGGCATCGTCACGGTGCTCTACTGCCTGGTGGCCGTCGCGGCGGTCGGCGCCCTGCCCTGGCAGCAGTTCGACGACCAGCAGGCCGCCCTGTCGCACGTGCTGACCTCGGTGCTGGACAGCCCGTTCTGGGCCGGCGTGCTCGCCGTCGGCGCCATCGTGGCGATCTCCAGCGTGGTGCTGACCGTCCTCTACGGACAGACGCGGATCCTGTTCGCCATGTCGCGCGACGGGCTCGTACCCAGAGCACTGTCCACAGTGCACCCGAAGACCGGCGTACCGCGCACGAACACCCTGGTGGTGTCGGCTTTCGTCGCCGTGCTCGCCGCGTTCGTACCGCTGGGCAAGCTCGCCGACGCGACCAGCATCGGCACGCTCTTCGCGTTCGGTCTGGTCAACATCGCCGTGCTCGTGCTGCGCCGGCGCCGCCCGGACGACCCGCGCACGTTCCGCGTGCCGTTCTCCCCCGTCACGCCGATCCTGGGCGTGCTGTGCTGCGCGTACATGATGTTCAGCCTCGACGGGGCCACGTGGGTCGTGTTCGGCGGCTGGATGCTGCTCGGGCTGGTGCTGTACTTCGCTTACGGCATCCGGCGTTCGCGGCTGGCGGCGGCGAAATGATCGTCGCCGTCCACCAGGGTGCTTACGAGGACCTGCCCGCCGCGCTCGCTGCCGCGGCCGAAGGCGGCGCACAGCTCGTGGTCACCGCGGAGATGATCACCACGGGGTACGCCATCGGCGCCGCCGCGGTCGCCGAGCGCGCCGAGCCGGCCGACGGAGCGCTGGCTCAGGAACTGGGCGCGCTCGCGGCCGAGCACGGCGTGGCGCTGGTCTACGGCTACCCCGAGCGCGACGGCGCCGCCGTGTACAACTCGGCGCAACTGCTTTCCGCACAAGGGGAACGGCTCGCCAACTACCGCAAGACGCACCTCTACGGCGAGATCGACCACAGCCAGTTCTCCCCTGGCGTGGACCTGGTGGTGCAGGCGGACCTCGGTGGGCTGCGCGTGGGACTGCTCATCTGCTACGACGTGGAGTTTCCCGAGCCGGTGCGGGCGCACGCCCTCGCCGGCACCCAGTTGCTGCTCGTGCCGACCGCCTTGATGCGGCCGTACGAGCGGGTCGCGGACGCGCTCGTCCCCATCCGGGCGCACGAAAGCCAGCTGTATGTCGTGTACGCGAACCGCTGTGACGCCGAGGGTGAGCTGACCTACTGCGGCCACTCCACCGTCGCCTCCCCCGAGGGGACCGTGGCGAAAGCCGGCGAAGGACCCGAGCTGATCTTCGGCGACGTCGACCCGGCCGTACTCGCGCGCCCGGGGAACACCTACCTGGCCGATCGCCGGCCCGCGTTGTACCGATCCCTGACCGAAGAAGGACCCCAGGCATGACCTCCGCCGTCCCGACCGCGATTCCCACGGACGAGCCGGCCGGGCGCCCGATCACCATGTTCGGCCCCGACTTCCCGTTCGCCTACGACGACTACCTCACCCACCCCGCCGGCCTTGGCACCGTGCCGGCGGAGCACCACGGCACGGAGGTCGCCGTGATCGGCGGCGGGCTCTCGGGCGTCGTCACGGCCTACGAACTCATGAAGCTCGGGCTGCGCCCGGTGGTGTACGAGATCGCCGAACTGGGTGGCCGCCTGCGCACGCACCACTTCCCCGGCCTGCCCGACGACGTGGTCGCCGAAATGGGCGCCATGCGCTTCCCGCCGGCGTCCACCGCGTTGTTCCACTACATCGACAAGGTGGGGCTCGAGACCTCACCGTTCCCGAACCCGCTCGCGCCGGCGACGCCGAGCACCGTCGTGGACCTCAAGGGGCAGAGCCACTACGCGCGCACGCAGGACGATCTGCCACCGGTGTTCAGCGAAGTCGCCCAGGCGTGGCAGCGCACGCTCGACGAGCACGCGTCCTTCGCCGAGATGCAGACCGCGATCCGCGACCGCGACGCGAAAACCGTGAAACGGATCTGGAACGAGCTCGTGCCGCGCCTGGACAACCAGACCTTCTACGGCTTCCTGTGCGATTCGCCCGCGTTCGCGTCGTTCCGCCACCGCGAGATCTTCGGCCAAGTCGGTTTCGGCACGGGCGGCTGGGACACCGATTTCCCCAACTCGATCCTGGAGATCCTGCGGGCCGTGTACACCGGCGCCGACGACGAGCACCGCAGCATCACCGGCGGCAGCAGGCAGCTGCTGGCGCGGTTGTGGGACCACGCACCGGAAACGCTCGCGCACTGGGCCGCCGGCATCAGCCTCGCCGCGCTGCACGAAGACGGCCTGCCGCGCCCCGGCGTCACGCGGCTGCACCGCACGGCGCCGAACAACGTGACCGTGACCGACGCGTCCGGGCACATCCGCACGTTCCGCGCCGCGGTGTTCACCGCGTAGAGCTGGATGCTGCTGTCCAGGATCGAATGCGACGAAGCGCTGTTCCCGATCGACCACTGGACGGCCATCGAGCGCACGCACTACATGGAGTCGTCGAAGGTGTTCGTGCCGGTGGACCGGCCGTTCTGGCTCGACCGCGACCCCGCGACCGGGCGCGACACGATGAGCATGACACTGACCGACCGGATGCCGCGCGGCACCTACCTGCTCGGCAACGACCCGGGCAAACCCGCCGTGATCTGCCTTTCCTACACGTGGGCCGACGATTCCCTGAAGTGGCTGCCGCTGAGCGTCTCCGAGCGCGTGGAGGTGATGCTGCAGTCGCTGCGCGAGATCTACCCCGGCGTCGACGTGCGCAAGCACCTCGTGGGCGATCCGGTGACCGTGTCATGGGAGGCGGAACCGCATTTCATGGGCGCGTTCAAGGCGAACCTGCCCGGCCACTACCGCTACCAGCACCGGCTCTTCACGCACTTCAAGCAGGACGCGCTGCCCGAGCGCTACCGCGGGCTGTTCCTCGCCGGCGACGACGTGTCGTGGACCGCTGGCTGGGCCGAGGGCGCGGTGCAGACGGCGCTCAACGCGGCGTGGGGCGTGCAGCGGCACTTCGGCGGCGAGTCGGCGCCGGCCAACCCCGGTCCTGGTGACCTGTTCGACGACCTGGCGCCGATCGAGCTGCCGGACTGACCCCGCGGCCAGTCAAGCCGTACCCGGCGGTAGCCAACCAATGGTGTCCCCGGGCGCGACACCGCCGGAGATCGGTCGGCCCGACTGAACCGATCATGCGAAAATATTACGTATGAATACGGAGCCGGCGCCGAAGTGGCGGAGACTGGAACCGGACGAGCGCAGAGAGCAGATCTACGCCTGCGCGGCACGCCTGTTCGGCGAACGGCCCTACTCGGCGGTGTCCACTTCGGACATAGCCGCGGCTGCCGGGGTCGCGCGGGGGTTGATCAACCACTACTTCGGCACGAAACGCGAGCTGTATCTGGAAATCGTGCGGCGCGCGCTGACCGTGCCGCGGCTCGCGATCGAGATCCTGCCCGAGGGGCCGCTCGAGCTGCGCGCCGACGTGGCCATCGACTGGTTCCTCGACATGGTGCGCTCGCAGGAGAAGACGTGGCTCGCCGCGATCGCGCCCGAGGGCATCGGGCGCGACGCGGAGGTCGACCGCATCCTCGAAGAGGCCGACCGCGAATCGGCCGACCGCGTGCTGGAGGCCGTCGGGCTTTCGCGCGACAGCGAGCACGGTGAGGAGCTGAACGCGGCCGTGCGCGCGTTCGCCGGCATGGTGAAGGCGGCGGGACGCGAGTGGCTCGTGCGGGGTTCGCTGAGCCGGGACCAGGTGCACACGCTGCTGAGCAAATCGCTCGTCACACTCATCGGTGAGGTGTTCCCGCTGATCCAGGGCGAAGTTCCCGGGGAATGACGGAACCCCCGGCACCACGAGGGGGGAGGAAAGTGCCGGGGGCCCCGGCCGGAAGCCTCTCGACCCCCGGCTCCTTTCCACGTTACCCCTGGTCGACGTGGGTTCGGTGTCAGTTTCCCCCGGATCGCACCGGGGTGGTCACACGTTCGGCCCACGCCGGAAGGTTGCTGCCACCCGATCAGGCCCGCGGCTCGGCCTCGAGCTCGGCCAGCCGGTGCGCCAGCCCGTCCACGCAGCGGCGCACCGCGTAGTCGTACAGGCGGGCGTACCAGCCGGCCGCCAGCTCCGGGTCGGCCATCAGCTCCCGCATCGCGCGGCCCTGCGCGGCCATGCCGGGCAGGTCGGCACGGTCGTGATAGGTCGCGTACTCCTCGGTGTTGTCCAGGCGCAACGCGAGCGTGGTGTCGCGGTCGTCCTCCATCGCGACGAACTGGCAGGCCGTGGCGACGAGCAGGTTGTAGGCCAGCACGCTCTCCTCGCCGAAGCCGGCGGCGAGCAGCACGCCGACCCCGCGGTCGATCGTGCGGATGGCGGCCGACACCGACGGCCCGAACAGCACCAGCCGCCGCGCCGTACCGGGGTGCGCCCGCAGCACCGTGCGCAGCTCGGCCAGCAGCTCGGCGAACCAGTCCTGCCACGGCAGATCTTCGTCGGGCAGGCTCAGCAGGCCGACGACGCGATCGAGCACCGCGGCCACGACCGCGTCCCGGTCGCCGACGTGGTGGTAGATCACCGCGGGGTAGGCGTCCACGGCCGCCGCGAGCTGGCGCAACGTCCAATTGTCGAGGCCGCGCTCGGCGGTCAGCGCGACCGCCGCGTCGACCACCTTCTCGGCGGTGACGGCCGGCAGTCCCGCTGCCGCGCGCGAGCGAGGACGGTTCCCGGCCCGCGAGGTCGAAGACGGCATGCGATGTACCGTATCCGGATAACGACGGCGCGTGCCAGGATTCGGGGATCTAGGGCAGGATCAGGGCATGCCCCGTGCCCTGGCCAACGGCCTCGAACTCGAGTACGACACTTTCGGCGACGCCGCGGACCCGCCGCTGGTGCTCGTGATGGGCCTCGGTGCCCAGATGGTGACGTGGGAGACCGGGTTCTGCGAGCTGATCGCGAGCAGGAGATTCTTCGTCGTCCGCTTCGACAACCGAGACATCGGCCTGTCGACCTACCTCGACGAGCTCGGCGCGCCCGACCTCCCGGGGATCGCGGCCGGGCAGGCCTCGGCGCCGTACCTGCTCTCGGACCTCGCCGACGACACCGTCGGCCTGTTCGACGCGCTCGGCTTCGCGAAGGCCCACGTGGTGGGCGCGTCGATGGGCGGGATGGTCGTGCAGCAGCTCGCCATCGACCACCCGGACCGGCTGCTGAGCCTCACGTCGATCATGTCCACGACCGGCGACCCGACCGTCGGCCAAACCTCGCCCGCCGCGCTGGCCACGCTGACGCGCCCGCCCGCGGCGACGCGCGAGGAGGCCATCGAGCAGAGCATCGCCTCCTACCGCACCACCGGCTCGCCGGGTTACCCCGCGACCGACGAGTACCTGCGATTCAAGGCGGCCCGGGGCTACGACCGCGCGCAGCACCCGATGGGCACACTGCGCCAGGCCGCGGCGGTCGTCGCGTCGGGCGACCGCACTGAAGCGCTGCACTCGCTGCGGCTGCCGACGGTGGTCGTGCACGGTGACTCCGACCCGATGATCGACGTGAGCGGCGGCAAGGCCACCGCCGCCGCGATCCCCGACGCCGAGCTCGTGGTCATCCCCGGCATGGGCCACGACCTGCCCGAACCGCTGTGGCCGGAGATCGTGGACGCGATCGTGCGGGCCACGAGCCGCAGTTACCAATCCGGCCAAAAGTAGGCCGACCCCCACGCGGTGCGTAACCGTTGCTACGAAGCCATTCGGCCGTGACTGTGGTCGGATTGGTAACGATAGGCACAGTTAAGGAGACGTCAAGAACACCGCGCGGGCTGTAGGGAAAGCGTCCGCGCCTCTCGTGCGGTGCGGGCGGGCGCGCTGAGCTGGACGCATGGGCATCACCGGTGGTTTCGGTTTCCCGCTCGGCTGCGCGGCCGTGGTGGCCGCCGCGATCGGGGCGGACGTCGCGGGGGCGACCGCGCACCCGCTCTACGCGCTGGTGCCGCTGGCGCTCGTCGTGGTCGCCGCCGCTGCGGCCACGGCCCCGGCCGCGGCGGCGGGGATCGCCGTCGTGGCCTGGGCCGTCGACTCCGGCTTCATCCTCGGCCGCGAAGGCCATCTCGTCTTCGACACCGCGAGCGGCCGCGCCGCCCTCGTGCTCGCCGCGGTGCTCGTCGTGGGCTTGCTGTCTCGGCTCGTGGTGACGGCGGCGGTCCGCGCTCGCCCCCGCGTTCACCCGTGGCCGCACCGGTTCGTGGCGTCCGTCCCCTCGCCGCGAACCGCCGGACAGCGGCGGACCGATCACACAGCCCCCGCTTGATCGGCCCGGCTGCATCCCGCGCAGGTCGAGCGTGGTTGGCTGTGCGAGTGTGAGCGTGTCCCGGTGTGTCGAAATCGACTCGCGTCGGGCTCCCGGCGGTGCCAGGCTGGGACGGTCACACGTCGTCACCTTCGGAGGTAAGCATGAGTGATCCGCAACCGTCGCCCAGCGGCGAGGAGGACGACGTCAAGCGCAAGTTCCGCGAGGCGCTGGAGCGCAAGCAGGCCCACGCCCGCTCGGGCTCCGCCCACGAAACCGGCGGCGGCAAGAACCAGCACGCCCACGGGCCCGCCGCGAACAAGCGCACGTTCCGCCGCAAGAGCGGCTGAGCGTCACCCCACCGACGAAGGCCCTCTCACCGCGGTGAGGGGGCCTTTCTCATGCCGTTCTCATGGCTCCAGAAGCCGGGCCAGTCGGGCGGTGTCGCGCAGGTACTGCTCATACGGGAAGCCGGCTTCGAGCAGGGCGGTGCGCAGCTCGTCGTAGAGCGGTTTTCCGTTGTCGTGGAAGGCTTTCGCGCCGACCTCGGTGATGGTCACGAGCCGGCGCCGGGCGTGTTCGGGGTCTTGGCGGACCTGCACGAGCCCGGCGGTCTCGAGCGGGCGCAGCGCGCGGCTGATCGCCGGGTCGGACACCGACAGCGCCTGCGCCAGCTGGTGCTGGGTCACCGGCTGGATGTCCTCCAGCGTGCCCAGCAACCGCATCTGGCTGTAGGTCAGGCCCCCGGCACCACCGGCACCGTCGGCACGCCGGCGCGCGGCCTCCCCCAGCAGGAACACCACGCGATGCAGCAAGTCAGCGAGATCGTCGTCCACGCCACAAGCCTACCTTGAGTCTTGTGTCGTTAATATTAACCATGCAAGACTCAAGGCATGACCACGATCGCGTACCTCGCCCAGTCCGCCGTTCCCCTGCTCTTCGTCGTCGTGCCGGCCATCGGCGCCTTCGTCCGCACCCGGCACAGCCCGTCCCGCCAAGCCGCACTGGAGACCTGGCAACGGTGGTGGGCCATCGGCGCACTCGGCTGCGGAAGCCTCTGGATGACGCTCGCGTTCGTCGGAGCCCCGGACGTGATGGCCACGGCGATCGGCTTCACCCGGACCCCGTTCGAGTTCGAAATCGCCTTCGCCAACCTCGGGCTCGCCGTGATGGGCTTCCGCGCCGCGTCGGCCTCGACAAGGGAACGCCTCACGATCGGAATCGGCGCCGGGATGTTCCTCTGGGGCGCGGTCGTAGGGCACGTCTACCAGTGGTTCGCCAACGGCGACCACGCGCCGGGCAACACCGGCGGGGTCCTGGTCACCGACCTGCTCATCCCCGCCGTGATGATCATCCTCGCGCGCCGCGCGCAGCGACTGTCCACATCGGAGCGAGTCGCACCGGCCCTCGTCTGAACCCCGGGCAAGAAAAAGCGGGCGCACGGAGATCCCGTGCGCCCGCCGTCGTGAAGGAACTCAGACCGTGAGGATCGAGCGCAGCCGACCGACGTCGGCCATGCGTCGTTCGGCCAGGCGGTCGGCCGCCGCGGCGGGCGGGACCCCGTCGGCCTTGGCCAGGGCGTACACGGCCTTGGTGGTGTCGAAGATGGCCGTGGTCTTGCGCTGGGCGCGGGCGAAGTCGAAGCCGTGGCGTTCGTCGTCGACCTGGATGACGCCGCCGGCGTTGACCAGGTAGTCGGGTGCGAAGAGGATGCCCCGGTCGTCGAGGAGCTTGTCGACGCCCGGGTGGGCGAGCTGGTTGTTCGCGGCACCGCAGACGATGCGAGCCCGCAGAGCGGCCACCGTCTCGTCGGTCAGCACGCCACCGAGCGCACACGGGGCGAAGACGTCGAGGTCCGTGCGGATCAGGGTGTCCACATCGGACACGACCTCGACGCCCGGGTACGCGGCACGCGTGCGCTCCAGTGCGGGCGCCGAAACGTCGCTGATCACAACCTGCGCGCCCGCCTCCACGAGGTGGCCCACCAGGATGTGGCCGACCTTGCCGACACCGGCGACACCGACGCGGCGGCCGGCCAGCTCGGGCACGCCCCACACGTTGTCGGCCGAAGCGCGCATGCCCTGGTAAACGCCGTACGCGGTCAGCACCGAGGAGTCGCCCGCACCGCCGTCTTCGGGCGAGCGGCCGGTGACGAACTTGGTCTCGCGGGCCACCACGTCCATGTCGTGCACATACGTGCCCACGTCGCAGGCCGTGATGTAGCGGCCGCCGAGGGACTGCACGAAGCGGCCGTACGCACGCAGCAGCGCTTCGGACTTCATCGTGGCCGGGTCGCCGAGGATCACGGCCTTGCCGCCGCCGAGGTCGAGCCCGGCCAGCGAGTTCTTGTACGCCATCCCCTTGGAGAGCGCGAGTACGTCGTCGAGCGCGTCGTCCTCGGTGGCGTAGGGGTAGAAGCGGGTGCCGCCGAGCGCCGGGCCCAGTGCGGTGGAGTAGATGCCGATGATGGCTTTGAGGCCACTGGCCTCGTCGTGGCAGTACACGACTTGTTCATGGCCGCTGTGCCGGCCGAACACTCCTTCGGTCACGGTGGTGACTCCCTTGTCTGACCGCTCGCGGTTCGTGGCCGCGCGCTCCGGAAGGTGGTGTGCCGGACGGAGGTCGTCCACCCCGCACATCGCCAACCTAGAGCCATCCGCGCGAGCCGACCACCGCAGGTCGTCTGCTCAGCCGGCGACGACCTTTCCGAGCGTCGCCATTGCTGCTTCCAGCTGGGCATCCGACAGGTACGGCGCCGGGCCGAACCGCAGGTAGGAACCCCGGCTGTCGGTCCGGACGCCGCGCTCGCCCAGCGCAATCTGCAAGTCGCCGGCCGAGGGGCTGCGCAGCGACAGGAACCCGCCGATCATCCCCAGCGGCGTCTCGCGGTCCCTCGACACCACGTCGGCGGGCAGGCCGAGGTCGTCGAAGCACTGCGCCAGTAGGCCGACCTGGTGCTGCGACACCGTGCGCAGGAACTCCGGCGTCAGGCCCTGCTCGGCGAAGAACCGCTGCACGCGCACGCCGCGGTAGTGGCTCGACGGGTCATAGGTCGCGCCGGCGAAGCGGTCGCCGCCCGTGGCGTAGGCGACGCGGTCCGGGCGCTGCCGGTCGGCGAGCGCGCCGAACTCCGCGTACCAGCCGGTGACGACCGGGCGCAGCTCCTGCGCGTGGGCGGGCAGGCGCAGGAAGCAGTTGCCCTCGCCGAGCTGGAGGTACTTGTAGCCGCCGCCGACCACCCACGCGTTGGTGAGCCCCAGGTCGTGCAGCGAGAACGGCACGACGCCCAGGGCGTGGTAGGCGTCCACGACCAGCTCGACGTTGCCGGCACGGCAGACGTCGGCCAGGTGCGCGAGCCCGGGCACGAGCCGCGAGGTCTCGAACAGCACGGCGGACACGAGCACGGCAGCGGTGTTCCCGTCGACCTCCGCGGCCACGCGTTCGGCCAACGTCGGCACGGGGTCCACGGGCACCCGGACGACCTCGACACCCTCTTCCTCCAGCCGCGCGAGCTGGCGGCGCAGGGTGTGGAACTCGCCGCCGGTGGTGACCAGGCGCGGGCGGGACCGCAGCTCGATCGCCGAGAGGAACCGGATCACGAGCTCGTGGGTGTTGGCTCCGAGGGCGTACTCGCCGTGCGGGTCGGACAGCAGCGCGCGGAAGCCGGCGCGCAGCTCGTCGGCCTTGGCGAACGCGGCGGTCCACTTCTCGTCGACGTCGCGGGCCGCGTCGGCGAACGCGTCGGCCAGACCTTCCTCGGCGACGTCGGGCCAGGCCTGGTGCGAGTGAGCCGAGAGCAGCAGCCGGTCGGCCACGCGGAAGCGCGAGTAGTGCGGCGCGAGCGCGTTGTCGTCCGCGCGCAGGGAATCCAGCGTCGTCACAGCTTGCTCCGCACGGCCCACAGGTCCGGGAACATCGGCTGGAAGAGGGTGGTCCGCAGGTACGTCGCGCCCGACGACCCGCCCGTCCCGGTCTTGTCGCCGATGGTCCGCTCGACCATCTTCACGTGCCGGTAGCGCCACTCCTGCATCCCTTCGTCGAGGTCGACGAGACACTCCGCGACCACCGAGGCGCCGCCGTCGTCCTGGTAGACCTTCAGCAGTACCGCCTGCAGTTCCGCCGACGGTGCCACCGGCCGGGTGACATCTCGATCACGGTCCACGGCGTAACCGCTGTTCGCGAGGTATTTGAGGAACGAATCGAAGACCGACGGCCGGGCCATCGCGCCCGCGATCCGGGCGCGCTGCTCGCCGCCTTCCGGGTAGTGCGCGAACACGCGCTCGTCGCGGCGGCCGAGCACCGCCTCCAGCTCGCGGAACTGGGCCGACTGGAAGCCGCTGGACTGGTCGAGGCGCGCCCGGAAGCTCGTGAACTGGCTGGGCGTCATGGTCTCCAGCACGTCGAGCTGCGCGACGATCACCTTGAGCACCGTGAGGATGCGCCGCAGCGTGCGGATCGCGTGCGCGGTGTTGCCGGCTTCGAGGTTGGCCTGCAGGAACTCCGCCTCGTGCAGGATCTGCTTGAACCACAGCTCGTACACCTGGTGGATCACGATGAACAGCAGCTCGTCGTGCTCATCGGAGCGCGGGCGCTGGGCTCCGAGCACCTCGTCGAGCGCGAGGTACGACGTGTAGCTCAGCGCGGCCTGCGTGTCGTCGGTCTGGGTCATGGGTTCCTCACCTCGTCGAAATCACTGGTCCGCACGGCACGATCGAAGTGCCGTTGCGCCGCGGGCGCCAGCGCGGCGTACAGGTCGTGGAAGAGCTCGACGGCCGCCGCGCGCCGGCCGGGCGCGGGAATGAGCTCGCCTGGCAGCTCGGGGTCGAGCGACGGGAACACGCGGAACTCGTGCACCAGTCTCGTCCGCACCGTAAACGCTTGCGCGTCGGGCAGATCGTGCGGGCTGCCGCCGAACTCGGTCACGAACGCGTCATAGCGGGCCGACAGCTCGTCGAGATCCCAGGCCCGCCCGGCGAACCGGCGGACGTCCAGCGCCGCCGACGGAGTGCCCAGCATCAGGCCGGCGTGCTCGGTCACGCCGAGCTCGGCGAGCAGGCCGAGCACCTCGGCCTCGCGGTCGTGCGGCGCGATCCACGTGCCGTCCTGCACCGGGCCGAAGCCGAGGAACCGCAGGCGCCGCACGAGCATCTCGCGGGCCTGGCGGCGGGTCTCGGGGATGTTCTGCCACAGCACCGTCCACGGGCCGGTGGGCCGGTCGCGGCGGCCGAGGCTGAAGATGCGCCGGTCGCCGTCGGCCAGGACCGCGACGGTGCGGCTCGTGAGCGAGTAGTGCACCAGCCGGCCTTCGCGATGGCGCGCCAGCAGGTCGCGGTTGACCAGCCGGGTGAGCGCGATGCGGGCGGCGCCGTCGGAGAAGCCCAGCTCGGTGAGCAGCGACACGAGGCCGCCCGACCACACACGCCGGTTCTCGCGCGGCCGCACGTAGCTGCCGAGGAGCGTGATCACCAGCTCCTGCGGTCCGGTGGGCGATGGTTCGGGCACGGCATGACTCTATACACCACAGTCCGCTGCGGTGTAGCTTTCGATCGAGCAGGTTGTCAGGAGGCTGGATGAAACGGCTGGTGGTCGTCACCGGCGGCACTCGCGGCATCGGCGCGGCGATCGCGGAACGGTTTACGGCGGCGGGTGACACGGTGCACGCGCCGGGCAGACGTGAGTGCGACGTGACCGACGAGCAGGCCGTGCGCTCGTACTTCGCCGACTTGGGCCCGGTCGACGTGCTCGTGAACAACGCCGGGATCTCGTCGAGCGCCCCCACCGCGAAGACGTCGATGCAGGACTGGCGGGCGCAGTTCGAGGTCAACGCGACCGGCGCGTTCCTGTGCACCCGCGAGGTGTTGCCGGGGATGCGCTCGCGCGACCGCGGCCGGATCGTCACGGTGGCCTCGACCGCCGGGCACGTCGGTTACCGCTACACCACGGGCTATACGGCCTCGAAGCACGCCGCGGTGGGGCTGATGCGCGCGGTCGCCGCGGAGATCACCGGGACCGGCGTGACGGCCAACGCGGTGTGCCCGGCGTTCGTGCGCACGGACATGACGGCCGGCTCGGTCGCCCGCATCCGCGAACGCACCGGCCGCGACGAAGCCGACGCCGAAGCGGCTTTGGCGGCCGCGTCGCCGTTGGGGCGGTTGCTTGAGCCGGAGGAGGTCGCGTTCGCGGTGGCGTTCTTCGCCGCCGAGGAAGCGGCTGCGATCAATGGACAGACCCTCGTACTCGATGGTGGAGGAATTCAGAAATGAGCCCGTTCCGCGCGACGCCCCCGCTCACGAAGTCGTGGGACCACTTCGAGTTCACGGTGGACGACGGCGTGGCGACGCTGACGTTCAACCGGCCGGACAAGCTCAACGCGCTGACCTTTGACGTGTATGCGGATTTGCGGGACCTGGTCACGGAGCTGCCGCATCGCGGCGACGTGAAGGTGCTCGTGATCACCGGGCAGGGGCGGGGCTTCTGCTCGGGCGGGGACGTCGAGGAGATCATCGGCGAGCTCCAGAAGATGGAGACCGCGGAGCTGCTCGAGTTCACGCGCATGACCGGCGCGGTGGTGAAGGCGTTGCGGGAGACCCCCATTCCGGTCATCGCCGCCGTCAACGGCGTGGCGGCTGGGGCCGGGTCGGTCATCGCGTTGGCGTCGGACTTCCGCGTGCTGGCGAAGTCGGCGAAATTCGCGTTCCTGTTCACGAAGGTCGGCTTGGCCGGCGCGGACATGGGCTCGGCTTATCTGCTGCCCCGGCTGGTGGGCCTCGGCCGGGCCACGGAACTGCTGATGCTGGGCGACAAGCTGGAGTCGGCCCGGGCCGAGGCGATCGGGCTGGCGACGTCGGTTGTGGAGGACTCCGAGCTGGCGTCCACGGCCGCTGCGCTGGCCCGCCGCCTCGCTGACGGCCCGGCATTGGCGTATTCGACCACGAAGGTCCTGCTGACCCGCGAGCTGGACATGGACCTGGGGTCGTCGATCGAGCTCGAGGCGATGACGCAGGCGTTGCTGATGACGGCTCACGACCACAAGGAGTTCTACGCTGCTTGGTCGGCGGGCCGTAGTCCACAGTGGACTGGTCGCTGAGTTCTCTTCCTGACAGAACGATGCCCCGGCACGGCTGGGGTGTGCCGGGCATCGTTTTGCTACTTCAGTCGCGCACGATCTTCTCGGTCAACGCACGCCACGCCACACCGGGAACGGCCAGCTCACCACCGGCGCGATCCTTCGTGTCACGCACGCCGATCACTCGACCGATTTTCACCTCGACACAGTCCTGCCCCTGGCCGCTGAAGGTCGACTTCCGCCACTCGCCGAGGCCTGCGAGCATGTTCACCTCGACACAATCCTGCCCCTGAGTGCTGCAACTCGAGGTCCGCCAGCCTCCGGCCTTGCCGGGTTCGATCATGATGCCTTCTCCTTGCCGTCGATGACATTGGCGATCAGCTCCGCTGACGCCTTGGAGCTGAACGCCACCTTCTCCGCCCTCACCCCAGCGGCCAGGTAAGGCGCAACCTCATCCGGAGCATCGAGGTAGAGGGCGGAAACCTTGTTCTCCAGCTGCACAACCGGTTTCCGCTCGACCGATTCGGGAAAGGTCGCGACACTGAAGGGCCCTTCCCACCCAGGATTCCAGTTGGTGCGAGTGGGAATGATGCGAATATCGATGTTGTCCCGCCGCCCCGCTTCGAGCAGATATGCGAGCTGGTCGGCCATCACCTGCTCACCACCGAGCAAGGTGTGCAGCACCGGTTCCCAGATGAAGGCCCGCAGCTGCAAGGGATCCCGCCGGGTCAGCACCGCCTGCCGGCCGATCCGGACCGCCACCCGCGTGTCGATGGACTCCGGCGGAGCACCGATCTCGACGTAGACCGTGCGGGCATATTCGGGGATCTGCAGAATCCCCGGAACCAGCAGCGGCGCGACGTGGACGAGGTCTTTGGCTGTGCGCTCGATCTCGAGCATCGCTGCATACTGGCCTTGGTCACTCTGGTTCCGGCCCACCGTCATGGTGAGCCATGGCTTCCGGCTCGTGTCGCGGGACATCTCGACCAGCTGCTCGCGCAGCTCGGCCGGCGCGCCGACCGCAGTCAGGTAAGCAGCAACATCTTCCGACCGTGGGCTGCGCTCGCCGGTCTCCCAGCGAGACACCGTGGGGTGTTTGACCCCGAGCAGCTCGCACATCGATCGCACGGTGCTGTCGGGCAGGTACCGCTGTCGCGCTTCGCGCATCTGAGCGCCGAGCGTCGCGGCTTTGGTTCCTCTGGTACCAGCCATGGTCCAGAGAATACGCACAACCTCTCACGTCAGCATGGTCACCCGATTGAGCCATTGCCTCCACCGGTACCGAGGTACACCATTGGTTCCGGTACCAAATGGAACCATCGGCACCACATCGCTCGGCCGCCGCGGTTGCCCCGACACCGCGTCGCCCGGGTCTCCAAGCTGTGTCCGCGGCAAGGCTGGGGCGGGCGCAGGGCCCGAGCCCCGGCTGCTCCCGAGAACCCGGTCGGGGCTCGGCGCTTTACCCACCCGAAGAAGGTCACGATGAAATCCGGCACGAGAACTGAGTCGAGCGCCACCTCTCCCGTCCTCATCGAGCTGGGCGCGGGGCTGAAGGCCGCCCGAGAGCAGGCCAAGTTCGGCGTCCGCGAGCTGGCTCGCCGCTCGGGGGTCCCGCTCGGCAGCCTCGCCAACTGGGAAGGCGGGCGCCGGGTGCCGCAGCTGGACCGTCTCTCGTACCTGCTCGGGCTGTTGCGGCTGCCCTCAGCCGAGTACGACCGCCTGCTCACCCTCGCGGCGAACGCGACCAACACCATCCACGCCGAAATCCTGCCGATCCGCCCGGCGCGGCTGGCCACCGCCTACAACCGCACCGCCTCGAAGATCACCGAGTGGGCACCGACCTTTCTGCCTGTAACCCTGCAGACTCGTGCCTACACGTGGGCCATGGTCGAACACACGACCCGGCCGAGCGCCGACTCCGAGAGCTACCTGTTCGAACTGACCGCCGAGACCGACCAGGCCGCCGGCCCCGAGCCGGCCACGCGGGAGTGGTTCCTCGGCCACCGTTCACTTACCAACCCGGCGATCGACCGCGCAACCACGGTGGCTCAACTCCGGCGTCTGCTCACCGTCATGGCGAGCGACGCCGGGAAAATCCGCGTGGTGCCTCAGGAACAGCACGACCTGCCGGGCTTCGTCGTGTACCAGACGAGTGGGCGCAAGCCGACCGTCGCGTTGCGGCACCGGCACACGACCGTGTACCTCACGTCGGAGGACGCCGTGGCCGAGTACACGGCGGCCGGCAGACACCTCGCCAAGTCGGCCCTCACGCCGGCCGAAACCGAGGAGCTTGTGACAAAGCAGCTTGGTCAGTGGGAAGCCCCGTAAAATGACCTGTCACGTCGCGAGGGGGTGCGGTTGTGGCGGTCGAGGGGGTCGCCGAACGGGCGCGGAACGTTCTCGCGCTGATTTCAACGGCGCGGACCGCACTCTCGGACGCGCACAGCCGCATCGTCGAGGTGGGACCGATCTGGCGGCAAGCATTCGAGGGCACCGGCGACCCGGACGCGGCACAACTTCCGGCCCTGGCCGATTCCGTGGCCACCGGCATCGGAGAATGGCACGCCGCCACCATGCAAGCGGAACGATTGCTCACCGGCTACCTCACCTCGCTCGGCGCGAACGCCTCATCTCCGGCTGCCCCTCCGCCACCGGCCGGGCCGGAGCCCCCGGCCCACGCGGACCGGATAGCGCAAGCCCGTGCCCGGGTCGGCGAGTCACACGTGCGCGGCAGCCAAGCGCGCGGCGAGTGGCTGCGCTCTGACGGGTGGTCGGTGCGGATGGCCAGTGGTGGTGGCGACGAACACCACGCCGCCGCACTGCGGTTCATCCGCGACAACAACTTGCCGCGCCCGGCTTCGCAACTTGCCCGGCACGTCGAGGTCAAGGTGGCGATATCGATGTGGGTGCGCGGGTTGCGGGACGAAACAGTAGTGATGGACCGGCCGGTGTGCGGGACCCGCGAGTTCGACCGTGACGACCCTTTCACTTGCGACAAGTATCTGGCCCGGTTTCTGCCGCCAGGGGCACGTCTGCGCGTCGTACAGCCGGATGGCACCGTATCTGACTACACCGGTACCGAAACGGAGCAGCAATGACCCTCAGCGCGAGCGTCCCCACCTTCCGCGACGGCGTGCAAGGCGGCCGGCGGCTACCGCTCGACACCGACGAGGACTTGCAGCGGCTGGCGGAGCTGCTTGCCGAACCGTGGGCCGACTCCGCATCGATTCAAACCGCCGACACTGCACTGGACGTCCATGTCCGAGACGAATGGGGCTACATGCTATACGCGGGCGACGCCGGATACCTCATCACCGATGGCGACCCCGCGTCCCCCGCCGCACCGTGCGAGGTGGATTTCCCCGCCGGGACAGGGCTCCCCGCAGCGCACGTCATCGCAGCCGTGCGGGAGTTCATGCGTACCCGGAAGCTGCCTGAAACGGTGCCGTGGCGCGACGCGTGACCGTCACGAAGTCGCCAAGGTGAGGCTGCCCAAGCCGGGGACGTCGGCGGCGAGAGTTTCGCCGCCGGTGAACGGAGTGGGCGCGCACAGGGTGCCGGTGAGGATGAGGGCGCCTGCCGGGAGTTCGTCGCCCGTCGTGGCGAGGTGGTTGGCGAGCCAGGCGATGGCGGCGGCGGGGTTGCCGTTCAGCACCGCGGTGGAGGCGCCCGGAACGACGCGGTCGCCGATGGTGAGGGTGCAGGTGATGGCCGAAAGGTCTCGCGGCACCGGGACCTGCGGGCCGAGGAAGGCGTAGGCGGCGTTGGTGTTGTCGGCGGCGAGCATGGCCAACGTCGTCGGCCCGCCGGACCAGCGGGAGTCGACGATTTCGAAGGCGGGGGCGATCGCGGCCGTCGCGGCGAGGACGTCCTCGGCGGTGATACCGGGGCTGGAAAGCGGGCGGCCGAGGATGAAGGCGATTTCGACTTCGGCGCGAGGGGCGAACATGGCCGCGGTCGACAAGGATTGTCCGGGGCCCAGCACTGTGGAAGCCAGGACGTAGCCGAGGGCGGGCTCGGCGGCGCCGTAGGTGGCGCGGGCCGGCTCGGACGTGAGGCCGATCTTGTAGCCCGCCAGGCGGTCGCCGGCGGCCAGGGCCAGGTCGCGGGTCGATCGGGAGACGCGGTAGGCGTCCGCGAGATCGGCCACGGGTGCGGGGGCGACGGCGGGGCCGCCGTGGGTGGCCTTGTTCAGGCGCCGGGCCAGGTCGTCGTCCGCCACCGTGTGCTCCTCAGGGTCCGGGATGGGGCCCGGACATCTGATCACACCTCGGTGTGCGCGATGGCGTTGCCCTCCAGCGAACCGAACCACAGGCGCCCGGCGTGCTCGCGGACGCCGACGAGCATGTGAAAGCCCGGGATCTCGCCCCACAGCTCGTGCTCCACCGCGCCGTCGGCGGCGATGCCCAGCACGCCGACCTGGCGTTTCGGGGCGGGCTGCAGAGCATCCGGCAGCGCACGCACCGCGGCGCGCAGGGGCTCCGGCAGCTTGCGGACGACGTCCAGGGCGGGGACGCGGACGGAGGCCTGCGTGACCCAGATCAAGCCGTCGCTGCCGGTGGCGATGTTGTCGGGGAAGCCGGGCAGATCCGTGACGAGGGTGTCGCGCTGGCCTTGGCGGGTGCCGTGGAGCCAGAAGCGGGTGACGCGGAACTCGCCGGTTTCCGCGACGGCCACGAAGGACTCGTCCGGGGGCAGGGCGACGCCGTTGGCGAACTGGAGGCCGTCGGCGATCAGATCGATGCTGCCGTCCGGGGCGCGGCGCAGAAGACGGCCACCGGCGGTCTGTTCGATGAGGTCGTCGCGCCAGCGGTCGATGCCGAAGCGGCGCGAGGAGTCGGTGAAGTAGATCGTGCCGTCGGTGGCGACAGCGGCGTTGTTGCAGAACACCAGGTCGAGGCCCGCGGCGGAGGTCGCGAGGGTGCGCACCGCTCCCCCGGCCAGCGGCATCGTGAGCAGGCCGGCGCGGGCGTCGCAGATGAGCAGTTCTTCGCCGTAGAGCTCCAGGCCCAGCGGGCGGCCGCCGGTGTCGCCGAGGACGTCGATGCGGCGGCCGTCAGGGGCGACGCGCAGGATGCGCCCGTCGTCGACGCCGGTGTAGACCCGGCCCTCGGCGTCGACCACCACGTCTTCGGGTGCGTGCCCGTTGACCGGGACCACCGCGACGTCACCGAAGTCCATCACGAACCTCCTACCGATAGGTGAGCAGCTGCGCCGCCTCCGCTTCGAAGTGCGGGTGTTCGTTGAACGTCAACAGGTTCACGCCGCCGCGGCCCGAAGTGAGCTTGGTGATGCCGGTGTTCACGGTGACGCGGTTGAACTTCAGCAAGCCGACCTCGGGCACACCCAGCACCGCGCCCGCGATCGTGCCGATCACGCCGCCGGAGGTGAACACCAGCGCGTGCTCGCCCTTGCCGAGCGACTCGACGACGTCGGTCAGCCCGGCCGTGCAGCGTTCGAGGAACGCCGGCCACGTCTCGGCGCACGGCCCGTCGGCGCCCGCCGCGACCCAAGCGCCGAGCGCGGCGTCGAGCACGCCCTGGTACGCCCGGGAATCCTCCTGCGGCGCGCCGCCGGCGTGGTGGCGCGAAATGTCCACGTGGTCGTATTCGTTCCACCGCGGGTCCTCGACCACGGCCGCGTCCGAGCCGAGCGTCTTCAGCGCCGTCGCGGCCGTGTCGCGCTGGCGGGCGAGCGAGCCGGAGCGCACCTGCGCGAACTCGACGCCGCGGCGCGCGAGCTCGCGACCGACCACAGTGGACTGTTCGAAGCCGCGCTCGGACAGCGCGTCGTAGTCGGCCGCGCCGAACGAGGCCTGACCGTGGCGGACGAGGTAGATCGCACCCAACGCACTTGCTCCTTTGGCTCGTCAGGAGAACTTGGCCAGCAACCCGGCGGGCAGCACGCGCATGACCGCACTCAGCGGCACCCACGGCCACGAAGGAACGTACGCCATTTTCGGCTCCGCTTCGATCGCCTTGGCCATCGCGCGGGCCCCCGCCTCGGCGCCGGTCAGCAACGGCGTGGTGCCGCTGCGGTCGGTCATTTCGGACGCGATGTAGCCGGGGCGGATCTCGGTGACGCTGATGTCCGTGCGACGCAGCTCGACCCGCGTGCCCGCCACGAACGCGGAAATCCCGGCCTTCGAAGCGGCGTAGGCGGTGAGGTTCTTGGGCAGGCCGCGGATCGCGCTGAACGACGACACCACGGCGAGGTGCCCTTCGCGCTGCTCGCGGAAGATGCCGACGGCGGCCTCGACCTGTGCGGCCGCGGCGACGAAGTTGGTCTCGAGAGTCTGGCGGTTGGCGTCGAAGCGGCCCTTGCCCACGGGCTGGCCCTTGCCGAGCCCGGCGTTCACGATCACGCGGTCGAGCGAGCCGAGCTCGCCGCGGAACTCTTCGAAGACGGTGAACACGCGGTCGTGGTCGTTCACGTCGAGCGGGCGGGTGAGGACCGTGATCCCGGGAAAAGCGGCCTTGAGCTCGGCCGCGAGCTCGTCGAGGCGGTCGGTGCGCCGCGCGCAGAGGGCGAGGTTGCGGCCGCGCGCCGCGAACTGGCGCGCCATGCCTTCGCCGAGCCCCGAGCTGGCGCCGGTGATCAGGATGTTCTTCCGCAGGACCATGGGCCGGATCCTACCGGTTGGTAACCACCGTGCCTCGGCCCTTGACCGGTGGCCCGGCGCTGGGGGCATCGCCGGGCCACCGGTACCGGGTACGGCCGCCGGCCGTGCACGGGGCGCGGACCGCGGGCCGGGGCCGAAGTAACTGCGCCGCAACCGGGATCGCCGGTGCGGGGCTCGATGGCCATACAAACGCGACCCCGCAGGTCAGGGCAATGGTTCACAGTTGCCAGTACTAGCCCGTTCGCCCCAGTGGTGACGCCGAGTGCCTGGTCGGCTGCTGATACGGTCTGGAGTGTCGGTTCGGACACTGTGGGTTTTCAGGCACTCCGTCGGGAGGGCCACGGGTTTTCGGACGCGCGTTTTCGGACACGGGTTTTCACCACGAACCGATGCGGTGCGAGACCACGGGCGGGGGCATGGCTGGTGGAACTGCGGACGAGTCCGGGGCCGACGGCGCCCGGACCGCGTTCGCGAGCGCGCTGCGCGCGGCGATCACCGCCAGCGGCCTGTCGCTCGACCGGATCCAGGCGCGGCTGCGCGCTCGCGGTGCGGCCGTCAGCGTCACGGCGCTGAGCTACTGGCAGTCGGGCAAACGCCAGCCCGAACGCGCGGGTTCGCTGTCCGCGGTGCACCTGCTGGAGGAGATCCTCGACGTCCCGGCCGGCTCGTTGCTGGGCCTGCTGCCACCGCCCCGCCCCCGCGGCGCGACCCGCCGCGACCGCGTCGGCGAAGAGCCTTTGACGTTCACGCGCGAGACGCTGCAACCGCTGCTGGACCGCGTCGGCGCGCCGAACATGCTCGACCAGCAGCAGCACCTCAAGCTCGTGGGCCTGCACGACCGCTGCGAGATCGCCGCGGACGGCGGGCAGCAGGCCGTCACCTCCCGCGCCGTCTTCCAGGCCGGCGCCGACGGTCTCGACCGCTGGCTGCTCGTCTACGCACAGGACGACGCCGCGTCCGTGCCTCAGGTCCACGCGGTGCGCAACTGCCGCGTCGGCCGCTTCGAGGCGGATTCCTCGCACGGGATCCTGGTGGCGGAGCTGCTCTTCGACCGTCCGCTGAACCGCGGCGAGACGCACCTGATCGAGTATTCGCTGACCAACTCGGGCCCGCCCTACCCGCAATGCCGCGCCACGCATTACCGCGAGTTCCGCCGCCCGGTGCGCGAATACCTGCTGGAAATCCGCTTCGCCCCGGAAGCCGAGCCCGTGCGCTGCTGGCAGTACTCCCGCGGCGGCGACACCACCCCGTCCCGCCGCCGCCTCCGCCTCGACTCGGCCCACGGCGTGCACGCCGTGGCGCTCGACTTCGGGCCGGGGATCTTCGGCATCGGGTGGGAGTGAGCTCGTTCAGCCGAGGGTGACGCGCTCCGCCTCGGCCTTCCCGCCGACGAACGCACAGGAGCGGAGTTCGGTTTTCGTCGGATTGCGCACTGCAGCACGGCCCGGCTCAGGGTCAGCACGCACCCCTCAACGGTCGGCGTCCTCGATCCGCCCGAAGTCTGGCAGCACGGATCGCCGCCGCCGGCCGTGAATGTCCGGTTCGGCAGCTTCAGGACACTGTCGCAAGCTCAGCTGAGCTTGGAGCGCAACACCTTCCCGGTCGCATTGCGCGGAAGCTCGTCCAGGAACTCGACGTCGCGCGGCACCTTGTACCGGGCGAGGTTCGACTTCACGTAGTCGCGCACCCCGTCGGCGTCGAGCGTGGAGTGCTCGCTGCGCACCACGAACGCCTTGAGCCGCTGGCCGAACTTCTCGTCCTCGACCCCGATCACGGCGGCCTCGATCACGTCTTCGCGCTCCACCAGGAGGTTCTCCACCTCCACCGGGAACACGTTCTCGCCGCCGGAGACGATCATCTCGTCGTCGCGGCCGTCGATGAACAGCAGGCCGTCTTCGTCGAAGTGGCCGACGTCGCCGCTGGAGAGCAGGCCGTCGATGATCTCCTTGTGGCGGCCGTCGGTGTAGCCGCCGAAGCTGAGGCCGCTGCCGACGAAGACGCGGCCCGTCACGTTCGGCTCGGTGATCTGGCGGCCGTGCTCGTCGTACAGCGCGACACGGCAACCCACGGGCGCGCGCCCGACGGTGCCCGGCGCCTTGCGCCAGTCTTCCGGCGTGGCGACAGTCGCGACGGCGACTTCCGTTGAGCCGTAAAGGTTGTGCACGACATCGCCGAATTGCTCGTTGGCCCGGTTGCCCAGGTCCGGCGACAGCGCGGAGCCCGCGACGAAGATGATCCGCAGACACGACGTGTCGTACTTGGCGCGCACCTCCTGCGGTAGGTCGACGATGCGCTGCAGCATCGTCGGCACCAGCACGAGCGTCGTGCAACGATGCTCGGCGACGCCCTTGAGCGTCTGCTCCGGGTCGAACTTGCGGCGCATCACCACCTTGCAACCCAGCGCGAAGCTCAGGATGAACTGCGAAAGCCCGGTGCCGTGGAACAGCGGCGCGCCCATGTACGTGGCTTCGCCCGCGCGCAGCGGGATGCGGTCGAGGAACTGCGCGGACGCGAGCGGCGACGTGTGCGGCCGCGGTGCGCCCTTCGGCGTGCCGGTGGTGCCGCTGGTGAGCAGCACGAACCCGCCGGGCTTGGCAGGCGCGGGCAGCGGGCGGTCGTCGGTGCTGGCGATGATCTCGTCGAGCACCGGTATGGAGTGATCGCCCGGCTCGTCGACCCATGCGAGGTAGCGCTCGACGTCGCCGGGAATCGCGTCGAGCAGGCCGGTGAACTCCTGGTCGTACACGAGCGCGGTGACGCGTTCACGCTTCGCGACGTCGGCCAGCTGCGGCTTGGCGAAGCCGGTGTTCATTAGCAGCAGGCGCGCGCCGAGCTTGCCGGCGGCGGCCATGGTGAGCACGAGGCCGCGGTGGTCGCGGCACAGCGCGGCGATCACGGTGCCCTCGCCGAGCCCGCGCTCGGACCAGGCCCTGGCCAGCGCGTTGGAGCGGTCGTCGAGCTGCTTGAACGTGAGCGGGCCGAGCTCGTCGACGATCCCCACGGCCGCGGGGTCGCGGCGTGCGGCGATGTGGTTGGCGCCGGCGAACGGGCCGTACTTCCGGATGGCCACGACCGAGCGCACACCCTCGTCGAGCCGCGGGAACGGCACGAGTCCCGCGCGGCGCATCACGTCGATGCTGCGCACGGTCTCGGCCACCTTGTCCGTGACCTGGCTGGCGAGGCCGAACACCCCGGCCGGGTTCCTCATCCGGGCACCTCCGTCGCTGCTTCGGGGAAAAGCCGCCCGTACCCCCGGTATGGGTGGCTACTCGACAGTAGACCAAGCCGGGCGCGCGTGCACCAGACCACGGCGGCCGCGTTCGGTGACCGAAATTGTCGGTGGTCCCGCGCACAATGACGGCGTGCAGGTGATCACCGGCCAGGAGGAGGACTCCGGCTACACGATCTCGACGCCGGCGGGCACCTCCCGCGGGCTGTCGAGGTCCGACTGGGTGGCCGAGGTGCGGCGGCTCGAGGAGGCCGAGGCACCGCGCTGGGTGCTGCCCTCGGTCGACGCGTTGTACCCGAAGCTCATCGACGCGGGCGTGCGGCTGGGGCGCTGCTACGACCTGGCCTTGGCGGAAGGCCTCCTGCTCGCGTACGAAGGGCGCGAGAGCGAGTCGCGCAGCCTGCGCGCGGCGTGGGCGCGGGCGCAGGGCGAGGAGCCACCCGACGACGGGCCCGCGTTCGGCGAGGCGGCTCAGCCCACGCTGTTCTCGCCGCGCGGACCGGGGCTGCCCGAGGGAGTCACGGTGGCCGACGCGACGCGGCGCGTGCTGGCGGAGCAGGAAAAACGCGTGGCTTCCGTCGCTTCGCCAGGCCGGATGCGGCTGCTGCTGGCGGCGGAGTCGGCGAGCGCGCTGGCCGCGGCGGAGATGTCGGCGGCCGGGTTGCCGTGGCGGGCCGACCTGCACCGTGCGCTGCTGGAGTCCCGGCTCGGTCCGCGAGTGCCGTCCGGACAGCGGCCGAAAGCGCTGGTCGCTTTGGCCGCGCAGATCACCGACGCGTTCGGCGGCCGGCCGGTGAACCCCGACTCGTCGCCGAGCGTCATCCGCGCGCTGGCCCGCGAGGGCATCGAGATCCCGGCCGCGCGGAAGTACCTGCTGCGCGACATCGACCACCCGGCCGTCGCGCCGTTGCTGGAGTACAAGGAACTTTCGCGCCTGCACTCGGCCAACGGCTGGGCCTGGCTCGACGAATGGGTCACCGACGGCCGCTTCCGCCCCCACTACGTCGTCGGCGGCGTGGTCTCCGGCCGCTGGGCCACCCGCGGCGGCGGCGCGCTGCAGATCCCCAAGGTGCTGCGCACGTGCGTCCGCGCGGATCCCGGGTGGAAACTCGTCGTCGCCGACGCCGCGCAGCTGGAACCACGCGTCCTCACAGCGTTGTCCGGCGACCGCCGGCTGGCCGAGGTCTCGGCGGCCACGGACTTGTACGCCCGGCTGGGCGAGGCTCTTTTTTCGGGCGCCCGCTACGTTCCCCCACCGTCCGGTTCCTCGGACGACCGCTCCCGGGCCAAGATCGCCATGCTGTCCGCCATGTACGGCGGCACCTCCGGCGAGGCGGGACCCCTCCTCGCCCTGCTCCGCCAGCGCTTCCCCGACGCAGTGTCCTATGTGGAACAGGCCGCGGCCGCCGGCGAACGCGGCGAACGCGTGCGGTCCCGGCTGGGCCGCACCTCCCCCGCGCCATCCGCCGCGTGGCGCGCCCTCACCGGCGGCCTCGCCGACGACGAAGCCACGGAAACCCGCGCCCGCCGCGCCTCCCGCGGCTGGGGCCGCTTCACCCGCAACTTCGTCGTGCAAGCCAGCGCGGCCGACCTGACGGCCGTCCTCCTCGCCACCCTCCGCGGCCGCCTCCCCGCCCCCGCCCACCTCGTCTTCTTCCAGCACGACGAGGTGATCGTCCACACCCCGGCCGAACTGGCGCCCGCCGTGTCGGCCCTCATCGAGTCCACCGTGACGGAGTCGGCGCAGATGCTGTTCGGCGAGGCGTGTCCCGTCCACTTCCCCATGCAGGCACTCGCCGTCGACACCTACGCCGACGCGAAATAACCCACCCGAAGAAGGAGATTTCCATGGGAGCCTCAGGCTGGCACTACCGCGCGCCCTATGCCGGCAGCGTCAAAGCAACCCACAAATTCGTCCAAGCGCAACTCCTGTCCACCAGCGACTACCTCTGGCCTTGGGAGGACTTCGATCCCGAGTACGTCACTCCCGTGCCCCGGCCCAGAACCCTGGCAGACCTCGAAGCCGCCAAAGACTCCGAAAACTTCTGGGACGCCGGGACCCACTCGATCCTCGACACCCACGAGATCTCCGAAGCCGACAGCGTGGGAACCATTCGGCCGTTGAGCACCGCCGAGCTCACCGACGTGTTCGGCACCCACCAACCCTCGGTGGCCGACTTCGACCGAGTCTTCCGGCCCGGCCCCTCCGGCCCCCTCGCCGACTTGATGGGCGACCGCTGGACCGGCCGAAGCCTGGTGATCTACCAGAACGGCACGCCCAGCGAGGTCTTCTTCTGGGGCTTCTCCGGCGACTGACCTCAACCCTGAAACGTTCGGCTTTGTCGCCGGGTCACCCTGTGGTTGAGTTCCCTCATGCTCTACGACTACTTCACGGCCAATTCGGACAAGGAGGCCGCCACGGCTCTCGAAGCGCCCGGGGGTCCGGCAGCGCTCTTCCCCACGGCCGCGTTCAAGGGCATCGACCCCTTCATGCAGGTACCCCGCGCTGAAGCCTTCCTCACGGGCATCACCGAAGAAGCCGCCGCCGACAACCCCCGGGCCATGAAACTGGTCGCCGAAGTCGGTGGCAGCGAGGCCACCGTCGTCACCCTGACCGACGAGTTCCGCGACGCCCTCGCCGCCACTGACGAAACCCGCCGCCGGGAGCTGGCAGAGTTCTGGTCCCACGCCGAAGACCTCGGCGGCGAGGCCACCGCCGAAGACCTCCTCGCGGTCGTCGACGAACTCGCCGCGCTCGCCAAGCAGGCCAAGCCCACGAACGGGCGCCTGTACTGCTGGGTCGCCCTCTGAGCGTCAGTACCGCGTCGA
The DNA here is from genome assembly GCF_040682095.1 of Amycolatopsis sp. NPDC051372. Lineage (NCBI taxonomy): Bacteria > Bacillati > Actinomycetota > Actinomycetes > Pseudonocardiales > Pseudonocardiaceae > Amycolatopsis > Amycolatopsis sp. NPDC051372. Next base: position 171,539 of record NZ_JBFBAF010000013.1, on the reverse strand, counting down.
GTTCTGCAGCAGCGGCGGGTACACCCCGTGTTCCTGCCCGTTCACGGTCGCGCCCGCGTAACGCAGCGTCGGGGCCATGCCGCGGTTCAGCTCGGCCGGGAAGTTGAGCTGCGGCGCCGAAACCTCGTCCAGCGCAGCGACCTGCTCGGCGCTCAACTTCAAGTCCAACGCAGCCAGATTCTCCGTCAGGTGCTCCACCCGCCGCGGCCCGATCAGCGTCGACGTGATCCCCGGCCGGCCTTGCACCCACGCCAGCGCCACCGCCGCTGGGCTCACGCCCAGCTCCTTCGCGATCCCCACCACCACGTCGATCACCCGGAACTGCTCCTCGGTCGGCCCCACCCCGAACGCCGCGCCGCGACGGGTGTCCGCCGCCGCGCCGTCGCGGGTGTACTTGCCGGACAGGAACCCGCTTTTCAACGGACTCCACGGCAGCATCGCCATGCCCGCGTCCTCGGCGAGCGGCAGCAGCTCGCCCTCGATAGTGCGTTCCAGCAGCGAATACTCCATCTGCAACCCGGCCACCGGCGCCCACCCGCGGAACTGGGCGATCGTCTGCGCCTTGGCCGTGAACCACGCCGGGGTGTCGGAGAACCCGACGTAGCGGATCTTGCCGGCGCCGACGAGATCGTCGAGCGTGCGCAGCGTTTCCTCGACGGGCGTGTGGCGGTCGTAGTTGTGCAGGTAGTAGAGGTCGAGGTAGTCGGTGCCGAGGCGGCGCAGCGAATCGTCCACCTGGTGCAGAATCGCCTTCCGACCGGCACCACCGCCGTTGGGGTCGCCGGGGTGCAGGTTGACGAAGAACTTCGTCGCCAGCACGACCCGGTCGCGCAGCCCCGGCGTCGCGGCGAGGAAATCGCCGACGATCTTCTCCGAATGCGTGTTGGTGTAAAAGTTGGCGGTGTCGATGAAGTTGCCGCCGCGGTCGAGGTAGGTCTGCAGGATCCTCTCGGACTCTTCGACACTGCAGCCGACACCGGTGTCCTCGCCGAAGTTCATGGCACCGAGGCAGAACGGGCTCACGACGAGGCCGGAGCGGCCGAGGTGGACGTAGGAATCAAGGCTCACGGGGATTCTCCTGGCTCATCACGGGATTTCGTTGCCGTCCAATGACACCAGCGCCGGGCGTGGCACCGTGAGCCCGAAAGTCGTAGCCTCTTGCCTGATCCTGTCACGATCGCCAGTTGCCCAGCGGGCGCGGCCGTGGTCGAATCGAAGCGTGTCCCTCTCCGAGCTGCGCACGCTGATCACCCGCTACGCCGGCCGCACCGACCTGCCCGGCGGCGTGATGCTGTCGTGCGAACGCGCGCCCACCGACCCGGCGGCCTCGCTGACCGGCCCGGTGCTCGCCGTCGTCGCGCAGGGCCGCAAGCGCATCGGCACGGGTGAGCGCACCTACGAGTACGGCGCCGGCCAGTACCTCGTGGTCACCGTCGACATGCCCGTGACCGGGCACTTCGTGGAGGCCAGCCCCACGGAACCGTTCCTGGGCGCCGGCCTGGTCCTCAAGCCGGAGGCCGTCGCCGCCCTCCTGCTCGAAACGGGCACCACGAACTCAGCCCCGGCCACCCCGTCGGCCATCACCGTGAGCGACGCGCCCGCCGAGCTGCTCGACGCGTTCGTCCGCCTGCTGCGCCTGGCCGACCACCCGGCCGACCGCCACGTGCTCGCGCCGCTCATCGAGAAGGAGATCCTCTGGCGCCTCGTCACCGGCGCCCAGGGCGCGACCATCCGCCAGATCGGCCTCGCCGACAGCAGCCTCTCGCACGTCGGGCGCGCCATTCGCTGGATCCGCGACCACCACGCGGAGTCCCTGCGCGTCGCCGACCTCGCGCGCCTCGCTGCGATGAGCGAGTCGTCCTTCCACCGCCACTTCCGCGCCGTGACGGCCATGACGCCCATCCAGTACCAGAAACACATCCGCCTCCAGGAGGCCCGCCTGCTCCTCCTCTCCCGCACCGACGACGACGTCGCGTCCATCGGCTACACCGTGGGCTACGACAGCGCGTCCCAGTTCAGCCGCGAATACCGCCGCCAGTTCGGTGTGCCGCCGGGCCAGGATTCGACGAGGCTGCGAGCGGGAATCGTGAACTGAATTCACCTGCCCCAGGCACCACACGGCGCAACGCGAAGAAATCCCTTCGGGGCAACAAAGGTCGCACAGCGTGCAGTTCACCCTTCGCCAACAGCGGCGAATTCCCTCGTGGGCAGCTATCGGACGAATGGCGAAGATCAGTAGCTTCGGTTCGCATGGTCAGAAAAAGCACGAAGAAGATTCTGCGGAGGCTGTGGGGCTACCTGATCCTCATCGCGGTCGGATTCTTCTGGCTGGTGCCGTCCGTCGGACCGGGCGTCATCGCGGTTCTGTCGGTCTTCGTGGTGCTGTATTGCCTTTTCCAGGCTCCGATGTGGTGCTGCGCTCCGACGAGGGCGGGCCAGTTCTGCCGCAACAACGCCAACGGCATCCTGCTCGGCTGCCACCTCCGGCAGCACAAGTTCGAGAAGCTCAAGCTCGCCGTGCGACAGCGGGCATGGAGCAAGGCCGCCGAGGCCGTCTTCAAGAGTGTCGGCGGTCAGGCCGCTACCTTTTCGGCGTTCGCCGGGATGGTGTCGGCAGGTGCGGCGACCGTGACGCTGGCTGTCAAATAGCCGCCAAGGCGTCATCCAAAGCTTTCGTGATGCGTTTCAGCGACACCGGATACGCCGTCCCGAGCGTCTGGGCGAAGAAGGACACCCGGAGTTCCTCGATCATCCACCGCACCTCCGACAGCGCGGGCGACGAAGTCCCCGCAGGCAGCGCGGCCAGAGCCGACCGGTACTCCTCCGTGATCCACGCGATGTCGGCGGTGCGCTGAAGGTCGCGGGTGGGCTCGGAGACGAGTTTGTCCAAGCGGCGCGAGATGCCCCTCAGATAACGCTCGACATCACGCAGCCGCGAAGCGCCCGTTTCCGTCACGAAGCCCACGTGGACCAGGCCGGAGAGCTGGGCTCGCATGTCCGCCAACGACTCGGCCGGGCCGCGGGTGTCGGGCAGGACCGACTCCACGTCGATGTCCGCGCGCAAGATCCGCTCGACGTCCGTCAGAACCGCAAGCACAGCGGGGTTCAAGCCGGCGCGGACGTGCTCCAGCAGCGAAGCGAAACCCGCCTCGTCCCAAGCCGGGCCGCCGTACGACGTCATCAACGAGTCCACCGCGCAGTCGACGCAGTCCTCCAGCAGGGCGGCGACGCTGCCGTGCGGGTTGCGGTTCAGCACGAGCTTGGAAGAGTTGGACAGCGACCGCGTGATGAACTTCATCGGCGAGTTCAGGTTCAGCCGCAGCATGCGCCGGGTGCCGGCCCACATCGCGTGCTGCTGTTGCCCCGGAGTGTCCAGCAGGCGGACGGCGACCGACGACCCCTCGTCCACCAAAGCCGGGTACGCCTTGACGTCGTGGCCGCGCTGGGTGGACGCGAAAACCTTGGGCAGGGAACCGAAAGCAGGCTGCGTGAGGCCGGCCTTCTCGATGCTGTTGGCGGCCTTCGAAATCGTCTCGCGCACCTTCGGGGCGAGGCTGAGCTTCAACGCCTCCAGGTCCTTGCCCTCGGCCACCTTACGGCCGCGGTCGTCGACCACGCGGAACGTCACCCGCAGGTGGTCCGGCACGGCGGACAGGTCGTAGGCCGACAGCGGTACGTCAACGGCACGCAAAGAAAACAGCTCGTCGGACAGGACCTCGATCAGCGGACCGTCCGAAGGCGATACTCGCGAAAGGACATACGCGGCCGTGTCGGGAGCCGGGACGAAGTTGCGCCGCAAGGCTTTCGGCAGAGACTTGATCAGCGCGGTGGCCAGTTCCAACCGCAGGCCCGGCACCTGCCAGTCGAACCCGTCGGGCGTCACCTGGTTGAGCACGGGCAGCGGGATGTGCACGGTGACGCCGTCGGCGTCCGCGCCGGGCTCGAACTGGTAGGTGAGCCCGAAGACCTGCGAGCCCTGCGTCCACGAGTCGGGGTAATCCGACTCGCGCACGCCGCCGGCGGTCTCGTTGATGAGCATGGACTTCTCGAACGACAGCAGGTCCGGGTCGCCGCGCCGCGCCTTCTTCCACCAGCTGTCGAAGTGGCGCACCGACACCACGTCGGCCGGCACGCGCTGGTCGTAGAACTCGAAGAGCGTCTCGTCGTCCACGAGGATGTCGCGGCGGCGAGCGCGGTTCTCCAGGTCCTCGACCTCGTCGAGCAGCGCGCGGTTCTCCGAGAAGAACTGGTGGTTGGTGTGCCAGTCGCCCTCCACCAACGCGTGGCGGATGAACAGCTCGCGCGACAGCTCGGGATCGATGCGCCCGTAGTTCACGCGGCGGTCGGCGACGAGCGGCACGCCGTAGAGCGTCACCTTCTCCACCGCCATCACGGCGCCCTGCTTGCGCTCCCAGTGCGGCTCCGAATACGACCGCTTCACGACGTGGGCGGCCAGCGGCTCGACCCACTCCGGCTCGATGCGCGCGTTCACGCGCCCCCACAGCCGCGAGGTCTCCACCAGCTCCGCCGACATCACCCAGCGCGGCTGCTTCTTGAACAGCGCCGAACCCGGGAACACGGAGAACCGCGCCCCGCGCGCGCCGAGGTAGTCACCCTTGGCCGGGTCCTTGAGGCCGATGTGGGAGAGCAGCCCCGCGATCAGCGACGTGTGCACGTGCTGCGGGTCGGCCGGTGTGGTGCTCAGCGAAATGTCCAGGGGCTTGGCCAGCTGGCGCAGCTGACTGAAGATGTCCTGCCACTCGCGGATGCGCAGGTAGTTGAGGTACTCGTTGCGGCACAGCCGGCGGAACTGGTTGCCCGTCAACGCTTTCTGCTGCTCGCTCACGTACTCCCACAGGTTGAGGTACGCGAGGAAATCCGACGTCGGGTCGGCGAAGCGCGCGTGCTGCTGGTCGGCCGCCTGCTGTTTCTCCGCCGGACGCTCCCGCGGGTCCTGGATGGACAGTGCCGCGGCGATGATCATCACCTCGCGCACACACCCGTTGCGCGCGGCCTCCAGCACCATGCGCCCCATCCGCGGGTCCACCGGCAGCTGGGCGAGCTTGCGGCCGATGTCCGTCAGCTTCGACGCGTCGTCCACCTCGAACGCGCCGAGCTCCTGCAGCAGCTGCACGCCATCGGTGACCTGGCGCCGATCCGGCGGCTCCACGAACGGGAACGCCGCCATGTCGCCGAGGCCGAGCGAAGTCATCTGCAGGATCACCGACGCGAGGTTGGTGCGCAGGATCTCCGGGTCCGTGAACTCCGGGCGCGACTCGAAGTCCTCTTCGGAGTACAGCCGGATACAGATGCCGTCGGACGTCCGGCCGCTGCGGCCCTTGCGCTGGTTGGCCGAGGCCTGCGAGATCGCCTCGATCGGCAGCCGCTGCACCTTCGTGCGGTGGCTGTAGCGCGAGATGCGCGCGTTGCCCGGGTCCACCACGTACTTGATGCCCGGCACGGTCAGCGACGTCTCGGCGACGTTGGTCGCGAGCACGATCCGGCGCCCGGTGTGGCGCTGGAACACGCGATGCTGGTCGGCCGACGACAGCCGCGCGTAGAGCGGCAGCACCTCGGTGTTGCGCAGGTCGAGGCGGTTGAGCGCGTCGGCCGTGTCGCGAATCTCGCGTTCGCCGGAGAGGAACACCAGCACGTCGCCGGGGCCCTCGCTCTGCAGCTCCAGGACGGCGTCGAGGATGCCCTGCGTCTGGTCGCGATCGGGATCGGCCTCGGGGTCGTCCGGGTCGATGAGCGGCCGGTAGCGGACCTCGACGGGGTAGGTGCGGCCGGAGACCTCGACGATCGGCGCGTTGTCGAAGTGCTTCGAGAAGCGCTCCGGGTCGATCGTGGCCGAGGTGATGATCACCTTGAGGTCGGGCCGGCGCGGCAGCAGCTGCTTGACGTAGCCGAGGATGAAATCGATGTTGAGGCTGCGCTCGTGGGCCTCGTCGATGATGAGGGTGTCGTACTGGCGCAGCATCCGGTCGGTCTGGATCTCGGCGAGCAGGATGCCGTCGGTCATCAGCTTCACGAGCGTGTCCTGGCCGGACTGGTCGGTGAAGCGGACTTTGTACCCGACGGCGTCGCCCAGCTCGGTCTTCAGCTCGCTCGCGATGCGGTCCGCGACCGTGCGCGCGGCCAGCCGGCGCGGCTGCGTGTGCCCGATCTGCCCGCGGATGCCGCGGCCGAGTTCGAGGCAGATCTTCGGCAGCTGGGTCGTCTTGCCCGAGCCGGTCTCGCCCGCGACGATCACCACCTGGTTCTCGGCGATCGCGTGGGCGATCTCGTCCTTGAGCTTGCTGACCGGCAGCTCTTCGGGGTACTCGATCTTGGGCACGCTCTCGCGCCGGCGCTGCACCCGCAGCTCGGCGGCGGTCACGTCGGCGGCGATGCGCTCGGCCACGGCTTGCTTGTCACGCGACCGGCGCGCGCCGTCGAGCCGACGGCGCAGACGGTGCTCGTCGCGCGACATCAGCTCGGGCAGCCGCGCGCGCAACGCCTCGAGGGGGAATTGAGTGGACATACTTGTTTCGAGGATAGCGGTGCGTGACAGGCCTGGCTCCTGAATATGCCCGGCGTCTCCCGTCACACCCGCAGCCGGACCAGCCGGGCCGGCAACAGCCAGGTCAGCCGCTCCGAACGCACCGCCGCGAGCGGCCCGATCACGGCCAGGAGCAGCACATATCCCGCGACGAACGGGGCCACTCGCTCGTCGAGCCCGGCCGCCACCGCGAGCGTCGCGAGAACCAGCGAGAACTCGCCCCGCGTGAGCACGGTCAGGCCGATGTTCACCCCGGCCTGGCGGTCGAAGCCGTGCAGCCGGGCGGCGAACGCGCCGGCGGCGAGGTTGAGGACGAGCGTCAGCGCGACGGCCGCGAGAACCGGGACCACGACCGTCCCCACGGCACCCGGGTTGATCGAGAGGCCGAAGATGAAGAAGAACAGCGCCCCGAACGCGTCGCGCAGCGGCAGCACCAGCTTGTGCACGCGCGGGGCGACCTTCGAGCCGCCGAGCATCATGCCGACCATGAACGCGCCGATCGCGTCGGACACGCCCACCTTCTCGGCGACGGCCGCGCCCAGCACCGCGACGCCGACGAAACACACGGTGAGCAGCTCGTCGTCAGCCGAGCCGAACAGCCGCGACACGAGCCGGCCGCCCCAGCGCGCCAGCGCCGCGAGCACGAGCAGGAAGCCGAGTGCCTTGCCGAAGTCGGCGAGCGCCGCGCCGAAGCCGTCGGCGCCGCTGAGCACGGGCTGCAGCAGGGCCAGGTAGAGCGCGAGGAACAGGTCTTCGAGCACGATCACGCCCATGATCAGGCGGGATTCGGGGTTGGCGGTGCGGCGCGTTTCGAGCAGCAGCTTGGTCACGATGGCCGACGACGAGATGCCGATCGCCCCCGCGATCACCAGCGCTTCGCGTGTGCCCCAGCCCAGCGTGAACCCGAACGCGAGCCCGCCGCCGACGTTGAGCACCAGGTAGCCCAGCCCCGCCGCGGCCAGGCGTCTGCCGCCGCGCGCGAGGTCGTCGAGCGAGAACTCGAGGCCGAGGTAGAACAGCAGGAACACGAGACCGAGCCCGGCCAGGACACCGAGCTCGGCGGGGTCGTCCACAAGCGACAACCCGGGCGTGTGTGGGCCGAACACGAAGCCGGCCAGCATGAACAACGGGATCGTCGGCAGCCCGATCCGCGCCCCGACGCGCGCGACGACCCCGGCCGCCAGGAACGCACCGCCGACGGCCAGCAAGGCATGACCGTTGGTCATGGGAAACCTCCAACAGCTGAGTACGGGTGAGGGGACGGCGTACTCAGCCGGCGGGAGGCGCGCGGGTGGGTGCTTTCGGGTCGGACCGGTGCTCCGCGGTGGTGGTTTCGTCGACGAGCGTGGTGCTTGTCGTGGCCGGCCGCTGTTTCTTTTGCTCCGGCGGCGTGGCGTCCGGGATCGGTTGCGCGGCAACGAAGTGCGGCGACTGCTGGGCAACCAGCACCGGCTTCGCGTCCTCGTGCGACAGGCCCGGGTGCACCGGCCCGGGCGCGGCGACGCCGAGGAGCAGCAACGCGGCGAGCAGGACACTGAGGATGGACCGGTGCCGTGGCGCGGTGGCGGCGGCAGCAGTCATCGTCGGGTCAGTTTACCATCTCTTTAATATTGATCAGGGGATCCACAGTGGACGCTGGTGACCGGGAGTGGCCGGATAGCGTTGCCGTCATGTCCACCGACGCGTGCAGGTGCATGGTCTGCCTCGACTACGGCGACCGCGACCGCCTCGGCTCCGTCGACGCCCGCCTGTTCGAGCACATCGCCGACCCGGGCTGGGGTCTGCTGGCCATCCCGGAGGACGAGGTCAGTGCCGGGTGGACGTTCACGATCGGGCTGTGGCACTCGTTCCGCGTGCCGGAGCTCGCCGTGTTCGGACTGGAGCCCCAGCCCGGGATGGGGCTGCTCAACGTGATCGGCGAGCAGGTGGCCGCGGGCCGGCGACCGGCCGCCGGTGACGAGCTGGACGACGTCCTCGAATCCGGCCGCCTGGCGCTGCGGCCGGTCGACGAGGGCTGGCACGACGTGTTCTTCGGGACGGCACAACGCTTCTACCGCGCCACCCACCCGGCCGTCCCGTTTCTGCAGGTGCTCTGGCCCGATCGCGACGGCCGTTTCCCGCCGCAGGAAGGGTTCGCTCCGGAACTCGCGCTGAGGCAGCCTCAGCTGTGGCTCAGCCCACCCCAGCACGCGAAGGGGCCCTGGACCGCCGACCTCTGAGCCGCCGTCACACCGAGCGTTCCGCCGCCACCTGCTCCCGGACGTCCGGGATCGTCTCGCCGAGGAACGCGCGTGACGCCCGGTCGTCCGCGCCGGAGAGGACGAAGGTGTCGAAGCCGCCGGCGAGGGCGAAGTCGGCGAGTTCCGGGGCGGTCGGGGTGGCGCCGACGTTGAGGACGCGGCGGATCGAAGCCGGGTCGCGGCCGGCGTCGACGGCGGCCGCGTCCACGGCCGCGGCCATGCGGAGGGCTTCGGCCGGGTCGTCGCGGAGGCTGACGACCCAGCCGTCGGCCAGGCGGCCGGTGAGGCGCAGCGCGCGGGGGCCGTACGAGCCGAACCAGAGGCCGATGGGACGCGTCGGCACGGGGCCGGAGTGGGCGCCGGCCAGGGTGTGGAAGCGGCCGTCGAAGCGGAGGTTGCCCTCGCCGCTCCAGATTTTCCGGATGACGGTGATCGCCTCTTCCTCGGCGGCGAGCGCGTCGCCTGGGCTCCGGCGCGGGCCGCCGTACGCGACGATCGCGTCCCAGAACGCGCCGGCGCCCACGGCGAGGTCGAAGCGGCCGCCCGACAGCAGGTCGAGGCTGGCGGCGGCCTTCGCGAGCACCGCGGGGTTGCGCAGCGGCAGGTTGGCGACGTCGGGGAACACCCGGATCTTCGTAGTCGCGCCGAGGAGCACGCCCATGAGCGCGAAGGTCTCCACGTACCGGCGCTGGTAGGGGTGGTCCTGCACGGCGAGGTGCTCGAACCCCATCCGTTCCAGCTCGCGCGCGTGCTCGACCAAAGGGTCGGCCGCGTTCGGCACCAGGAAGTAGCCCGTCGAGATGTCCCGCCCGAAGTCCGTCACCACGCGTTCAACGACCCCGGACGGGCGGAGATTCCGGCCCTGAAGTGACCCGGCGGTAACCTCGGGACCGGACCTTCGGGAGGCACGCGCATGGCCGACTACGACCTGGTGCTGTTCGGCGCCACCGGCTTCACCGGCACGCTCACGGCGGAGTACCTCGCGCGTTCCGCCCCGCCTGGCTGCCGCTGGGCGCTCGCGGGCCGCAACCGCGCCAAGCTCGAGGACCTGCGCACGCGGCTGGCGGCGATCGACGAGCGTCTGGGCACGTTGCCCCTGCTCAGCGCGGACATCGCGGATCCCGACTCGCTGCGCGCGGTCGCCGCGTCGGCGAAGGTCGTGGCCACCACGGTCGGGCCGTACCTGCACTACGGCGAGCCGCTGGTCGCCGCGTGCGCTGCCGAGGGCACCGATTACGTCGACCTCACCGGCGAGTCCGAGTTCGTCGACCGCATGTACCTCGCCCACCACGCGAAGGCCACCGACACCGGCGCCCGGCTCGTGCACAGCTGCGGCTTCGACTCGATCCCGCACGACCTCGGCGCCTGGTACACCGTGCGCCAGCTGCCCGAGGACGTCCCGCTGCAGGTCGACGGCTACGTCCGCGTCGGCGCCATGCCCTCGGGCGGCACCTTCCTCACGGCGATGACGGCGTTCTCCCGCCAGCCCGCCGCCAACCGCGCGGCCAAGGACCGCGCGGCGGCCGAACCACCACTCGCCGGCCGCCGCGTGCGCACCCCGATCGGCGGCCCGCACCGCGTGCCCGGCACCGGACAGTGGGCCGTGCCGCTGCCGACGATCGACCCGCAGGTCGTGGGCCACTCGGCGCGAGCGTCCGCGCGCTACGGCCCGGACTTCCGCTACCGCCACTTCGCGGCCTTCTCCGGCCTGCCGTCGGTAGCGGCCGCGACAGCCGGCGCGGGCGCGCTGTTCGCCGCCGCCCAGCTGGCCCCCGCGCGCGAGGCTCTGACGAAGCTGCTCGCGCCGGGCCAGGGACCCAGCCTGGCGCGCCGGGCGAAGTCCTGGTTCACCGTCCGCTTCACCGGCTCAGGCGGCGGCGAGCACGTGACCACCGAAGTCTCCGGCGGCGACCCAGGCTACGACGAGACGGCGAAGATGCTGGCGGAATCGGCCCTGTGCCTGGCTTTCGACGAGCTGCCCACCACCGCCGGCCAGGTCACCACGGCGACGGCGATGGGTGACGCGCTGATCGAGCGGCTGATGCGGGCGGGTATGTCGTTCAGGACTTTGTGACGTAAAGTCCTTTGTGGAATTACCATAGTCCACAAAGACCCGAACCCGGTTCCGTAATCCCTGGCCCCAGCAAACTTCAGGTTCTGCAAAGCAGCGACTTCGCGACTTGGGAGGCGGCGGGCACCAGACTGTCCCACAGTGATCGTGGCTCGGAAATGCTTTGGTGGAGCCAGATTCCCCAGATCTCCACCGCCAGCGCAGTGCGCACCTCGGCCGAGGTCGACCGCCACACAGGAATTGCTTCGCACCACCGGTCGGCTTCCTCGACGCCATGCCTCGCGGCGACCAGTCGCGCGAGGAGGAACGCGACATCGACCGGCGCGGCACCTTTGCGGGACCACGCCCAGTCGATGACCACGGCACGCTGGTCGATGAGCATGTTCAGCGAGTGCAGGTCGGTGTGGAGCAGATCGTCGCCATCGGCGGCTTCGAGGGAGCGGGCTTCCCAGGTGATCAGCTGGTCGAGGTGTTCCCGCGTCCAGTCGTCGAGGACTGCGGTCGGGTCTTTGGCCAGTCGGCGCCAGGGCGCGAGCCGGGCCCACTGCTCGGCCAGGCGTGGAGCGGGTGCGGCGGAGTTCGCGAGCTCCGTGGTGAGAATGGTGACGGTGTCGGCCACGGCGTCGAGGTCGGGTGATCCCGGTGAGAGATCGGCGTGGTGACCGCGGACGTGGTCGAAGCCGAGAAGCAACCACTCATCGGCTTCGGTCCGCCAGCGCAGACGGGGCGCGATCGCCGGGGGCAGCCACTCGTTGATGTCCGCCTCGTGGCGGTGCATCCGGCCGCGGCTGCCCTCGGCGTCGCTGATGCCCTTGCAGAACACCTCGCCCCGCTCGGTGTGCAGCGTCGCGGAGAAGTCGGAGTTGCGGCCGGCCGTGGGGAGCTCAATCCGCGCGGCCAGTCCGGCTTCTCGCTCGATCGCCACCCGCACCGATGCGGGAAGGTCGTCCCAGGAAGAGCGGGGCATCAGGCGGGTCGCTCCTTAGCGCGGCGGGGGCGGCGGGTCGTTGTGGCAGCCATTGTGACAGCCGGTGCACGTGCTCACCGGTGCACACGGCCACAGCTCGTGATCGACGGCGAACCCTGCGGCCTCGATCGCTCGCACCGTGCGGGACAGCACCGCGCGAGCGGTCTCACCGGTTGCGTCGGGATCGCCGGGCTCGGTGGGAACGTGGTGGATGAACCGGCCGGCGACCTGGTCGCAGAACAGCGCGTAGTCGCGGGTGTAGAGCAGGAAAGCGTGCCAGCCGAGGTCGACCTGCTCGCTCGGCGCGAGCAGGCCGCCGCTGTTCCCCGCGCACGCGCCGAGGTAAGCGAGCGCCTGATCGACGGTGCGCTCGGCGAGGCGTTGGTCCAGGTGGTCTTCGGCGACGACGCGGCGCACGAGCGTCGCGAACAGCTCGTCCGAGATCAGTGAGCGCCCGCTCGCGCGTTCGGTGACGACAGCGGTCATCAGTACATCCCTCCGTAGGAATGATCCGGATTCGTGCAATCCGCACGTGGGATTGATCTTGATTCCCCGTCCGGAGGCCGAGGAGGCCGGCGACGAGGGATTCACGGGGAAACCCGGGGCAGCCGACGCGCAGCTCGTGCTTCACCGGTCGCCCCTTGATTACACTTCGTGTAGGTGGGAGGGGGTGTGATGACCGAGCCGAATCGGCTGCTTCGCGCCGCGCGCGAACGGCTTCCCTCCCCGACCGCGCCCGGCGAGCACGCGAGCCGCAGCGACGTCGCCGATGCCGTCAACGTGTGGCTCTGGGAGAACACCGGCAAGCGGCACGCCCTCGACGCCCACTACCTGGCCAAACTCGAACGAGGCGTCGCCCGGTGGCCGAACGCCGCCTACCGCTCCGCGCTCCGGCACGTGCTCGGCGCACCCAACGACCGTGCACTCGGCTTCGCCCCGCCTCGCCGGGCCGCCACCGGTCCGGTCACACCGCCAGGCCAGCCGGCGCACGGGTGGGATCCCACTGCCGTCGTCGACCACGCCCAGCTCGTAACGGAACAGGACTTGACCACTCACACCCGCCGCCACGTCCTGACCAGCGCGGCTCTGCTCGCGGGCACGGCGCTGGCGACGGAGCTGCAACCCTTTCTCTTCCCACTGGAACTCAGAGCTCGCCACGCCGGCGAGAGCTACACCGGCGACGAGCTCGATGTCGCCGAACAGTTCGTCGCCGTGCTGCGTTCTTGGAGCACGAAGCACAACGCCATCTCCTGGCAGACGGTCGTCGCCCAGCTCAACGCCCACACCCGCCGACTACGCGCCGCGCCGCAGGGCCGGCCGGAAACCCTCCGCGGCTTCCGCGTCGGAGCCGAGCTCGCCGACATCGCCGCGACGATGGCCTGGGACACCGCCCGCCACGCCGACGCCCAGCGCTACTTCATCCTCGCGGCCAAGCTCGCCCACGCCGCGCGCGACGACGGGCTGGCCGCCGTCGCACTGTGCTCGCTCGCCCGGCAGTGCTTCGACCTCGGCCGCGGCGCCGAAGGTCTCGAGGTCGTGCAGCTCGCCCAATACCGCACCCGCCGCACCGCCTCACCACGGCTGCGAGCGGTGCTCGCCACCCGCGAGGCCTGGGCGCACGCGCTGCACGGTGACGCCCGAGCTTTCCGCCGCGCCGTCGGGCTGGCCGAGGACTACTTCAGCGAAGGTGCGAACGAGACCGACGCGCGAACCCCGTCCACCCGAAGCCTCGACGAGGCCGAACTGGCCGGCACGATCGGCGCCCGCTTCCGCGACCTCGCCCGCTTCGACCCCCGCCAAACCCGCCCCGCGCAGGACTACCTCACCCGCGCGCTCCAACTCCGGGCGCCCGAGCGGGTACGCAACCGAATGTTCGACACCATCAGCCTCGCGCGTTCGCACCTGATCAGCCGCGAGCCGGATCGAGCCGGCGAGCTGATCACCGAGGTACTGCCGGCGGCCGCCCAGTGGGCGTCCGGCCGGGTCGGCACCAAGCTCCAGGACTTCCGACGCGAGTCCGCGCCGTTCGCTACCGTGCCTGCCGTGCGCGACGCCCGCGAGGCGATCGCCGACCTGATCGCCGCTTGAAAGGGAACCTCGTGCCGCGTATCGGAATCACCGGGCACTCCAACCTGGCCGAGGCGGCGATCCCCGTCGTCGCCGACAGCATCAAGAACGCCCTCGCGAACCATCGGCCCGAAGACATCGCCGGGGTGACCTGCCTGGCCCGCGGAGCCGACCAGGTCTTCGCCCGCGTCGTGCTGGAACTCGGCGGCACCGTCGAAGTCGTGCTCCCCGCCACCAGCTACCGCGAACACACAGTGAAACCGGACAATCTCGCCGAGTTCGACGAGCTCCTCGCCAAGGCCACCACCATCACAACGCTGCCGTTCGACGAGTCCAACCGAGCCGCGTACATGGCTGCCAGCGAACACGTCCTCGGCACTGTCGACAGCATGATCGCCGTCTGGGACGGCGGCCCCTCCGGCGGACACGGCGGCACAGCCGACGTCGTCGACGCCGCCCGACAACGCGGAGTCCCCGTGACCGTGATCTGGCCGGCAGGCGCACACCGCCAATAGCCCACCTCCGCTCACCCGACTTCCGGCACCCTTCACAAGGCCAGCAGAGGGAAGGCTGCCCCATCCCCACGTGCGCACCGTTTCTGCGCACTCGAAACTGATTTCCACACCGGACGTTCGACGTGAAGAATGTCCTTTGCGGATAGCCAAAGCTCACTGACGAGCAGACAACTCTCGAGCACGGAACAGTTTCCCGATCACCGGAACCCCGTACCACCCTCCGGGCCACAGATCCCGCCGCGTGTTCACATCCGCGAAAACCTGATCTGCCCCTTGCCGCCGGGATCACGCGCGGTTATCGTTGCGCTACGCCGCAGCAGCACCGGAGCCGTGTTTACCCTGGTACGCCAGGGAATTCACGGCTTCGTCCGCCTTGCCCACCTGTCATGGTCCCGCCCTGACATTCCTGCGGAAAGGGAATTCCCCCATGCGCAAGACGATGCGGCCTGCTCTCGTTGCCGGCCTCACCGTGGCGTCGGCTCTCACCGTCGTCCTGGCCACACCGGCTCTCTCGAGTGCCGCCCCGGCTCCCGCCCCCGTAAGCGCTGCCCCCATCCTCGCCTCCGGCGGCGACCTCGCCTCGCCGGAGAAGAAGGACATCGCGATGCAGCTGGTCTCCAGTGCGGAGAACTCGAGCCTCGACTGGAAGGCCCAGTACAGCTACATCGAGGACATCGGCGACGGCCGCGGCTACACCGCCGGCATCATCGGCTTCTGCTCGGGCACCGGCGACATGCTCGAGCTCGTGCAGGCCTACACCGATTCCGTGCCGAACAACCCGCTGGCGAAGTACCTGCCGGCGTTGAGGAACGTCAACGGCACCGACTCGCACGCCGGCCTCGGCCAGGCGTTCGTGGACGCGTGGAAGGCGGCGGCGAAGACGTCGCAGTTCCAGGCCGCGCAGAACAGCGAGCGTGACCGTGTGTACTTCAACCCGTCGGTGAACCAGGCGAAGTCCGACGGTCTCGGCGCGCTGGGCCAGTTCATCTACTACGACGCCATCGTGATGCACGGCCCCGGCAACAGCTCCGACAGCTTCGGCGGCATCCGCAACTCCGCCATCAAGAAGGCGAAGCCGCCGTCACAGGGCGGCAACGAGACCACCTACCTCAAGGCGTTCCTCGACGCCCGCAAGGTGATCATGAAGCAGGAGGAGGCCCACGCCGACACCTCGCGCGTGGACACCGAACAGCTCGTGTTCCTCAACGCGGGCAACCTCGACCTCCACACGCCCTTGAAGTGGAAGGTCTACGGCGACTCGTACACGATCAACTGAGCACCAACCCGGGCCGCCGATTTCCCCACGGTGGCCCGGGTTGGTGCCGTAAGCTCACGCGCCATGAGAACCGTTCTGGGGACGCTGGTCTGCGTCGCGCTGGGTACGCTGGCAACCGCCGCACCGGCTTCGCCCGCCCAGAATCCCGTACAGAATCCCGTACAGAATCCCCCGTTGCCGTACCACGGTCCCGCCGGCCAGATGGTCACGGTCACCGCCTCGGATCCGTCGTCGACCACCGCCACGCTGATCGCCTGGCAGCGCCACGGTTCCCACTGGGTGCGCGCTCTGGGGCCGTTCCCGGCGTTCGTCGGCACGCAGGGCATCGGCGAGGCGAGCGAAACGACGTCGCACACCCCCGCGGGCGTCTGGACGCTCACCGAAGCGTTCGGCATCCAGCCCACCAACGGCACCCGGCTGCCCTACCGCCAGGTGACCGAGAACGACTGGTGGGTTTCCGACGTCACGTCGCCCTTCTACAACACGCACTACTCGTGCGCGCCCGGCACCTGCTCGTTCAACGAGGCGGCCGGCGAAGACCTCGGCAAGGCCGGCCCCGTCTACGACCACGCGACCGTGATCGACTACAACCGCTCGCCCGCCGTGCCGGGCAAGGGTTCGGCGTTCTTCCTGCACGTCGCGTCGGGCAAGCCGACGGCGGGCTGCGTGTCCATCCCGGGCGCGGACCTCGACGCCGTGATGCGCTGGCTCGACCCGGCCGGGCATCCCGTGATCAACATCGGGATCAGTCCACAGTAGACTAGACGAGCTCGTCCGCCGGCCGGGTGTTGATCACGCGATCCGCGGTGAGACCGACCTTTTCGGCGCGTGCACACCCGTAGACCTGCCAGTCGAGCTGACCGGGTGCGTGCGCGTCGCTGTCGATGGCGAACTCGCAGCCCAGCTCCACGGCCATCCGCAGCAGCGGCATGGGCGGGTCGAGCCGCTCCGGGCGCGAGTTGATCTCCACCGCCACGCCGTGGTCCCGGCAGGCGGTGAACACCTTCTCGGCGTCGAACGTCGACGGCGGCCGCGCGCGAGGACCGCGCACCAGCCGGCCGGTGCAGTGGCCCAGCACGCGCACGTGCGGGTTCGCGACGGCCGCCAGCAGCCGCGGCGTCAGCTCGCGCGAAGGCATGCGCAGCTTCGAGTGCACGCTGGCGACCACGAAATCCAGCCGCTCCAGCAAGTCCGAACGCTGGTCGAGCGCGCCGTCGTCGAGGATGTCGACCTCGATGCCGTGCAGCAGCCGGAACGGGGCGAGTTCGGAGTTTACGCGCGCGACCTCGTCCATCTGCTTGCGCAGCCGTTCGGGCGAAAGACCGTTGGCCACGGTCAGGCGCGGCGAGTGGTCGGTGAGCACGATCCACTCGTGGCCGAGGTCGCGCGCGGCCTCGGCCATCTCCTGGATCGGGCTGCCGCCGTCGGACCAGTCGGAGTGCGTGTGGCAGTCACCGCGCAGCGCGGCGCGCAGTTCGCCACCGTCGGGCAGATCGGCTTCGGCGACCTTCGCCGCGTACGCGGGCACACGGCCCAGCCACGCGTCCTCGATGACCCCGGCCGTCGCCTTGCCGATGCCCTTGAGCGCCTGCAGCGTGCCCGAGCGCACCCGGCTCTCCAGCTCCTCCTGCGACAGGTGGTCGACCACCGCCGCCGCCTGCCGGAAGGCACGAACGCGGTAGGTCGGTTCAGCCGCGCGTTCGAGCTGGAACGCGATGTCGCGCAGTGCGCGTGCCGGGTCCATGTGTCCTGTTCTACCCGTTCAGGCGCGCCGGGGCAGCTCGTGGAGCTCGACGTCGGTGAGTTTCCCGGCGCGGATCTCGGCGGTCTGGTAGGTGCAGAACTGCTGGCGCCGCCGGTCGGTGGGCGAGCCGGGGTTGAGCAGACGCAGGCCGCCGGGCGTCACGGTGTCCCAGGGGATGTGGCTGTGGCCGAACACGAGCACGTCGGTGTCGGGGAACTGCGCTTCACAACGCGCTTCGCGGCCCTTCGCGTCGCCCGTTTCGTGGATCACGGCCAGGCGCACGCCACCGAGCGTCACGCGGGCGACCTCGGGCAGCCACTCGCGCAGCTCGGGCCCGTCGTTGTTGCCGTAGACCGCGACGAGCCGTTTGCTGGCCACGGCGAGCGCGTCGAACGCGTCGAGATCCACCCAGTCGCCCGCATGCACCACCACGTCGGCCCGCTCCACCTCGGCCCAGACCTCGTCGGGCAGGTCTTTGGCGCGTTTGGGCAAGTGGGTGTCCGCGACGAGCAGCAGCCGCACGGTCGTTACGCCCCCTCGTCCGGGATCGCGGCCAGCACTCGCTCGAGGAACGCGCCGATGTGCTTGCGCAGCAACTCGGCCGCGCCCTCGGCGTCACCCTTCTTCGCGGCGCCGAGCACAGTCTTGTGCTCGGTCCACTCCTTGCGCCAGCTGGGGTTCGCGTCCCAGCCGACCACGGTGATGAGCGCGGCACGGTCCTTGAGGTCGTCGAGCATCGAGACCATCAGCGGGTTGCCGCAGCCGGCGTAGAGCGCGCGGTGGAAGCGGCGGTTGAGCAGGCTGAGCGCGGTGTGGTCCTTGTCCGCGAGCGCCGCCTGCGCCTCCTTCAGCGCTTCGGCCGCGTCGTCGAACGACGCCCCCGCCGCCACCGACCGGCGCAGCGCCTCGGGCTCCAGCACCATCCGCACGTCGTACACCGAACGCGCGAGCTCCGCGTCGACCACGCACACCGACGCGCCGCGGTACGGGCTGAACGTGACCAGCCCGGAGTTCGACAGCACCTTCAGCGCCTCACGCACCGGCGTCTTCGACACGCCGAGGCGCTGCGCCAGCTCGGCCTCCACCAGCGGCTGGCCCGGGAGCAGCTCGCGGGTCAGGATGCCACGCCGGATCTCCTCCAGGACCACTTCGGTCCGGGAGGCAGGCAGGCTGAACGTCGGTGGCATCGGACACTCCAGGCTCGCGCGGTCTGCCGCGGTGAACAGACCGACATTCAACCAGGCGAGCGCGGGCGCTGCCCGCGACCCGCGTGGCGGGCCGTGATCATATATCAGATGCCATACTGCTCGTAGCGACGAAAGGCGGCCCGGCCATGAAAACACCGGAGGATCTGCGCAGCCACCGCTGGTTCGGGGGCGACGAGCTGCGCAACTTCAGCCACCGTGCCCGGGCTCGCCAGCTCGGTTACGAGCCCGAGGAACACCTGGGCAAGCCGGTGATCGCCGTGCTCAACACGTGGAGCGACATCAACCCGTGCCACATGCATCTGCGCGAGCGCGCCGAGCAGGTGAAGCGCGGCGTGTGGCAGGCCGGTGGATTCCCGCTGGAGTTCCCGGTGGCGACGCTGTCGGAGACGTACCAGAAGCCCACGCCCATGCTGTACCGCAATCTGCTGGCGATGGAGACCGAGGAGATCCTGCGCTCCTACCCCGTCGACGGCGCGGTGCTGATGGGCGGCTGCGACAAGACCACGCCCGCGTTGCTGATGGGCGCGGCGAGCGCCGGCCTGCCGGCGATCTTCGTGCCGGCCGGGCCGATGCTGCGGGGCCACTGGCGCAACGAGGTGCTGGGCAGCGGCACGGACATGTGGAAGTACTGGGACGAGCGCCGCGCCGGCACGATCGGCGACGAGGAGCTGTCCGAGCTGGAACGCGGCCTGGCCCGCTCCCCCGGCCACTGCATGACGATGGGCACGGCGTCGACCATGACGTCGGCCGCGGAGGTCCTCGGGGTGACGCTGCCGGGCGCGGCGTCGATCCCGGCCGTGGACTCGGCGCACCACCGGATGGCGGCGTCGAGCGGCTCGCGGATCGTGGACATGGTGTGGGAGGACCTCACGATCACGAAGGTCCTCGACGAGCGCGCGTACGCCGACGCCATCACCACCGTGCTCGCGCTCGGCGGCTCGACCAACGCCGTGATCCACCTGATCGCGATGGCCGGGCGCAGCGGCCTGTCGCTGAGCCTGGCCGATTTCGACGAGATCGCGCGCCGCGTGCCCGTGCTCGCCAACATCCGCCCGGGCGGCGCGTGGCTGATGGAGGACTTCTACTACGCGGGCGGCCTGCCCGGGCTGCTGTCGCGCCTGACGGACCTGCTGCACACCGAGCGGCTCACCGTCTCCGGCCGCACCCTGGCCGAGACGCTCACGACCGCGCGCGTGCACAACGACGACGTGATCCGCCCGCGCGACAACCCGCTGGCGGCCGAAGGCGGCGTCGCCGTGCTGCACGGCAACCTGGCGCCCTCGGGCGCGGTGATCAAGCACATCGCCGCGACGCCGGAGCTGCTGACCCACACCGGGCCCGCCGTCGTGTTCGACGACTACGCCGACCTCAAGAAGCGCATCAACGACCCGTCACTCGGCATCACGGCCGACTCCGTGCTGGTGCTGCGCGGCTCCGGCCCGCTCGGCGGCCCGGGGATGCCCGAGTACGGCATGCTGCCGATCCCCGACCACCTGCTCGCGCAGGGCGTGCGGGACATGGTGCGCATCTCCGACGCGCGCATGAGCGGCACGTCGTACGGCGCGTGCGTGCTGCACGTCGCCCCGGAATCGCACGTCGGCGGCCCGCTCGCCCTGGTCCGCGACGGCGACCTGATCACGCTCGACGTGCCCGCCCGCGCGTTGCGGCTGGAGGTGCCCGACGACGAGCTGGCGCGCCGGCGAGCGGACTGGCTCGAGCCTGCGCCGCGCTTCGAACGCGGTTACGGTGCCCTGTACGCCGAGCACATCACCCAGGCCGACGAGGGCTGCGACTTCGACTTCCTCGCGCGCGCCGGCGCCAACCCGGAACCCGACGCTCGCTGACCGGTTTGTTCCACAAGGGGCACTAGTCCGGCATGTCCGGCTCAGGCCGTACGCTGTGGCGCGGGACGCAGCAAACGGAGGGTCGAACTGGTGCCGTACGAACCGCGCTGGCCGGAGTCCGAGGACGAGCAGACGGTCGTGCTGCCGGCGGTCCCCGCCGAGCCCGAATCGCGCCCTCGCCTGCGCAAAGCCCTGTGGATCTCCGGCGGCGTGCTCGCCGCACTGCTGGTCGTGTACCTGATCGACCTGCTCACCAGCCAGGGCAGCGTGCCACGCGGGACCACGGTGGCGGGCGTCGATGTCGGCGGCCTCGACCGGCCGGTGGCTGAGCGAGAGCTGCGGGGTCTCATCGAACCGCGGCTCACGCAGCCCCTGACCGTGACTGCGGGCGAGGCCCGCACCACGCTGTCACCGACGCTGGCCGGCTTGCGCCTCGACTGGTCCGCGACGCTGGACCAGGCCGGCGACCAGCCGCTGAATCCGTTCACGCGGCTGGCGTCGTTCTTCTCGACGCACGAGATCGGCGTCGTGTCGCACGCCGAGGGTGACCGGCTCGATCCGGCTCTGGAGGACCTGCGCGGGCGGGTGGATCGCGCCGCGGTGGAGGGCACGGTGCGGTTCGACGGCACCACGCCGGTCGCAGTGCCACCGCAGCCGGGACAGAAGCTCGATGTCGCCGCGGCGAAGGCTGCCGTGCTTAGTCAGTGGGCTTCGGGTGCCGAGCTGGCGTTGCCGGTTGTGCCGGCGCCGGTGCGGACCACTGCTGCCGGGGTGCAGGCGGCTTTGGCGCAGTTCGCTCGGCCCGCGGTGGCTTCACCGGTGACTGTCGAGGGTGAGGGCGCTGCCGCTGTTTTGGAGCCGCGTGACATCGCGGGGGCTTTGACTTTCGCGCCCGCTGACGACGGCGGGCTGTTGCCGGTTGTGGACCAGAAGAAGCTCGTCGCGGTTGCCGGCCCGCAACTGAAGTCCACCGAGAAGGAGGGCAAGGAGGCGACCGTCGGGTTCAGCGGGGGGAAGCCGGCCGTCGAGCCTTCGGTGGACGGCAAGACGGTCGATTGGGAGCCCAGCCTGAAGCCGCTGCCGGACGTGCTGAAGCGCGCCGACGGTCGTTCGCTGAAGGCCGTGTACAAGAACAGCCCGGCCAAGGTGACGACCGAACAGGCCAACGCGCTGGGCGTGAAGGAGGTCGTCGGCGAGTTCACCACCGGCGGCTTCGCCCCCGACTCGGGCGTGAACATCCGCGTCGTCGCCCAGAAAGTCAGCGGCGCCATCGTGAAACCTGGCGAAACCTTCAGCCTCAACGGCTTCACCGGCCCCCGCGGCAAACCCCAGGGCTACGTCGAGGCCGGCGTGATCGAGAACGGCGCCCCGGCCCGCGAAGTCGGCGGCGGCATCTCCCAGTTCGCGACCACGCTCTACAACGCCGCGTACTTCGCCGGCATGAAGGACGCGGGGCACAAGGAGCACAGTTACTACATCAGCCGCTATCCCGCGGCGCGCGAGGCGACGGTTTTCCAGAACCCCAATGGGTCCAGCGTGATCGATTTGAAGTTCACGAACGATTCGTCCACGGGGATTGCCATTCAGACGATTTGGTCGCCTTCGTCGTTGACGGTGAAGCTGTGGGGCACGAAACGGTACTCGGTGGAGTCGATTCCCGGCGAGCGGACCAATCCGACGCCTCAGCCGACAAAGCCGGGACCGGCGGAGAATTGCCACGCTTCGAACGGCGCGCCTGGGTTCACGACTACGGACACCCGGGTGTTGAAGGACGCGGCCACGGGGCAGGAAGTCTCGCGCCACACGCGGACGGTGCGGTACAACCCGCAGCCGAAGATCACCTGCGGGGCTTAGGTGCTTGTGGTCAACATGGTGGAGAAGTTCGGCGCGGACGAACTCCTCGAACGGGAGTGGGATCTGCCGGCGGAGGTCGTCGAGCCGTTGCGCGGGCAGGTCGACATGACGCCCGAGGGCTGGATCATGCATGTATGGCGGATAACCACGGAGATCGCCGACATCGTGCAACCTTGGGTCGATGAGCCCATCGACGTCGAGTCGGGCTCCTGGTACGTCAGCTCGGCACAGGTCGACTGAAGCGGCTCGGGCAGCTGGGCGGCGGTGGTTCGGCCGGTGCGTTTCGCCCTGAAGATCGCCGGCTGGCATCCTCCTGACAGAGCTTCAGGAGGATGCCTTGGCGACTGTGCTGATCCCTGTCCCGGCCCAGGACTCGGACCCGTCCGAAGTGGCCGTCAGCCGGGCAGTGCTGGCCGGGCACACGTTGTCTTCGCGACTCCCGAGGGCGCGCAGGCGAACTGCGACGAACTGATGGTCACCGGCGAAGGCCTCGACCGGTGGAGCCGTGTGCCGGGTCTGCGGAAGCTCACCGCCGTCGGCCGCGTGTTGCGGGCCGACTCGGCCGCACGCTCGGCGCACAGCGCGTTGCTCGCCGACCCGGCGTGGCGCGCCCCGATCCGCTGGGACGAGATCAGGCTCGACGACTTCGACGGCCTGCTGCTGCCGGGCGGGCACCGGGCCCGCGGCATGCGCGAGTACCTCGAAAGCCCGGTGCTGCGGAACGTGGTCGTCGAGGCGTTCCGGCGGGACCTGCCGGTCGGCGCGATCTGCCACGGTGTGCTGCTCGCCGCCCGCAGCGTCGACCCGGACACCGGCCACTCGGTCCTGCACGGCCGCACGACAACGGCGCTGACCTGGCAGCTGGAACGCACCGCCTGGCGCCTCGCGCGGCGGACCCGGTTCTCGGACCCGGATTACTACCGCACCTACCGCGAGGAGCCGGGGCAGCCCGCCGGGTACCTGTCGGTGCAGCAGGAGGTCACCCGCGCCCTCGCGCGTCCGGAGGACTTCCGCGACACGACGGACCGGGTGCAGGCGAGCGGCCGGGCTCGCGACTCGGTGGACGACGCTCGCCCGGCCTTCGTCGTCGAAGACGGCAACTACGTGTCGGCGCGGTGGCCCGGTGATGTGCACACGTTCGCGAAGGCGTTCGCCACGCGACTCTGACTCACGCGGGCGACCAGGACACCGTGGCGAGCTCCCGGCCCGACGACCCCAGATCGGGCGGCAACGCCGGATCGACACCCAGCTCCAGCAGCGCGTCGGCCACCTCACCTGAGCGCGCAACGGGCAGGCACAGCCGGCGCCGCGTCACGTCGACGAGGTCGGCGAACGTCTCGTGCTCGGCCTCGTCCAGGCGGCGCCACAGCGTGGTCTTCGGTTCGACGCCGAGTTCGACCAGCGCGGCGCAGAAGTCCTGGGCGGTCGGGCCGGCGGGGCGGCGGACGCCGTGGAACCGCGCCCACAGCTCGTTCAGCTCAGTCAGCGGGTGCTTGAGCGCGGTCTCGACCACCACGCGCCGGCGGGCCCGCTTCGTGAGGGCGTGGACGAACGGCGCGAGGTCGGGCACGTTGTAGATCACGTTCCCGCACAACACCAAGTCGGCGTCGGCCACCTGCTCCGCGACGCCGGGCCAGCGCCCGAGCACCGTCTCGGCGGGCACGCCGAGACGCGCGGCCCGGGCGGCGAAAGACGCGAGCAGCTGCTCGTCCCCGTCGACGCCGCATACCGCGGTGACGCCCACCCGCCCCACCAGCGACAAGCTCGTCGCGCCGGCCGCGACGCCGACGTCGAGCACGGTGCCCGGCTCGGCCAGCACCGCCGCCGCCTCGGCGAAAGTCGAGCCGATCGGCGCCGCGATCTGCGCGTCGGCGCGGCGCTCGAACACCCGCCGGGGCAGCACCCACGGCGGGTCCGCGACGGCGTCGGCGATCTCACCGGGAACCGCCCACGCGGCCAGCTGCTCCGCCCACCTCTGCACCTCCGACACTCGCATCGCCTCCCACTCGGATTCGTCCCCGGAATCCTCCCGCAAACACCGCGCGCACCTCCCCCAACCCGCGTAATCTCCCCATCCAGACCACGGAAGGGGGCACTCGTGGCCGACAACGGCACAGACGCCGCAATGGGCCTGTACGGGCTCACCAAACGGTTCGGCACCACGCTCGCAGTCGACAGCGTCACCTTGGAGGTCCCGCGCGGATCGTTCTTCGGGCTCGTCGGGCCCAACGGCGCGGGCAAAACCACGTCGCTGTCGATGGCGGTCGGGTTGTTGCGGCCGGATCAGGGCCAGGCGAACGTGTTCGGAGTCGACGTGTGGCGGGAGCCGGAGCGGGCGAAAAGTCTGCTTGGTGTACTTCCGGACGGACTGTCCATTCCGGAGCGCCTCACGGGCCGCGAGCTGTTGACCTACATGGGACTTCTCCGGGGTCTCGCTCCCGGCACCGTCGCGGAGCGGGCGCAGGAGTTGCTCGGCGTGCTGGAGCTGCTGGAGGCCGAGCGCACGCTCGTGATCGACTACTCCGCGGGTATGCGCAAGAAGATCGGGCTCGCGATGGCGCTGCTGCACGGGCCGCGGCTGCTCGTGCTGGACGAGCCGTTCGAAGCGGTGGACCCGGTGTCGGCGTCGACGATCCGGACGATCCTGCAGCGGTTCGTCGCCTCGGGTGGCGCGGTGGTGCTCTCGAGCCATGTGATGGCGCTGGTCGAGCAGCTGTGCAGCCACGTCGCGGTGATCACGCGCGGCCGGGTGGTCGCGGCGGGCGCCGTGGACGACGTGCGGGGTGGCGGAAGCCTGGAAGACGCGTTCGTGCACATCGTGGGCGGGCGCACCGGCGGAGCGGAAGGGCTGTCGTGGTTGGCGTCCTCGTCCGACTGAAGCTGTGCGTCCTGCGCAATTCCCTGCGCGGCGGCCGGGTCGCGGGCATGGTCGTCGGCGGGGTGATCGGGCTCGTCGCCGCGGTGCTGACGATCGTGCTGGGTCTCGTGCCGATCCGGGGCGGCGACGGGGTCACCGTCGACCTCCTGACCACGGTCTACGCGGGGTGGGCAGCCGGCTGGGTACTCGCGCCCATCGCCACCGGCGGCGGGGACGACACGCTGCGCCCGGAGCATTTCGCGCTGCTGCCGATCGGCCGGCGCAAGCTCGCCGTCGGGCTGCTGGCCGCGAGCTTCGTCGGGGTGACGACGCTGGTCAGCCTCGTCGCGTTCCTCGGCCTGTTCTTCTACGGCCTGCGCCTCGGCGCGGGCGCGGCGCTGGTCGGGCTCGTGTTCACGGTGCTGCAGCTGGCGTTCGTGGTGCTGCTCTACCGCGTGGTGATGGCGGCGCTCGGCGCGCTGCTGACGTCACGCAAGGGCAAGGAGCTCGGCATCATCCTGGTCGCCCTCACCGGTCTGTCCGGTGTCGGTGTGAACCTGGCGATCAACAGCCTCGGCCCCGCGATCATCAACGGCCGCGTGCCGGGCTTCGTGAACGTGATGCACGTGCTGCCGTCCGGCTGGGGCACGGTCGCGGTGCACGCGGCAGGCACCGGCGAATGGGGCACCGCGCTCGGGTTGCTGGTCGCGATGCTCGCGCTGATCGCCGTGCTGATCGCGGCGTGGGGCGCGCTGCTCGCGCGGCAGGTGACGAGCCCGTCGTTCCGCGGCGCATCGCGCACGAAGGTGCGGGCCGAGGGGGCGCGCGTGCGCCGCAGCCTGCTGCCCGCGACGCCCGTGGGTGCCGTGGCACGCAAGGAGCTGTTCACGTGGTGGCGCGACGCCCGCCGGCGCGTCGCCCTGCTGTCGACGCTGATCGTCGGCGCCGTGGTCACGGTCCTCCCGGCGCTGTCCGGCGGCGGGCGGCCGGCGATCGTGCCCTATCTCGGGGTCGCGGTGGTGTTCTTCGCGTGCATGCAGTCGGGCAACCTCTACGGCTTCGACGGCAGCGCGCTGTGGCACACGCTCACCGTGCCCGGCGCCGAGCGCGCCGACGTGCGCGGCCGGCAGCTGGCGTGGGCGTTGATCGTGGCGCCGGTGGCGCTGGTGCTGGCCGCGGTCCTGCCGGGCGCGGTCGGCGAGAGCGGCGCGTACCCCTGGGTGTTCGGTTTGGTGCCGGCGCTGCTGGGCGCCGGCGCGGGCGTGCTGATGCTGCAGTCGGTGTACCTCGCCTACCCGCTGCCCGACCAGCGCAAGAGCTCGAGCCCGTGGTCGTCCGGCGGTCGCCCGGGCTGCGCGCGGCTGCTGCAGATGTTCGCGACGATGCTGCTGGTCGCCGCCGGAGCGCTGCCGGTGCTCGCGCTGTGCATCGCCGGCGCGGTGCTCGGCTCGCCGGTGCTGCAGTGGCTCGGTGTGCCGGTCGGGATCGTGGTCGGCGCCGTGCTGGCGTGGTGGTGGGGCGGGCTCGCGCGCCAGCGTCTGGCGACGCGTGGCCCCGAGCTGCTGGCGACGGTGTCGAAGGAGCGGTGAACCCCGGGCCGCGGGTCCGGTGACCCGCGGCCCGGGGTGTCACGGCAACGCGGCCAGCGAAGTGGCGAGCACGTCGTCGGACAGCTCGTTGTCCACCATCTCCCCCGAGAGGTAGGCGCCGTACGCGGGCAGGTCGAGGTGCGCGTGGCCGCACAGCGCCGTGAGGATCACCTTCTCCTCGCCAGTTTCCTTGCAACGCAACGCTTCCTGGATGCACGCGGCCAGCGCGTGCGTCGGCTCGGGCGCCGGGACGATGCCCTCTGCGCGGGCGAAGCGCACGCCCGCAGCGAAGCACTCCTGCTGCCCGACGGCGAGCGCCTCCATGAGGCCCAGCTCGTAGATGTGCGAGATGAGCGGCGACATCCCGTGGTAGCGCAGGCCGCCCGCGTGGATCGGGTCGGGGATGAAGCCGTGGCCGAGCGTGTGCATCTTCAGCAGCGGGGTGAGGCCCGCCGTGTCACCGAAGTCGTACGCGTACGTGCCGCGCGTGAGCGTCGGGCACGCCGCCGGCTCGACGGCGCGGATTACCGGGTTCATCCGGCCCGCCAGCTTCTCGCGCAGGAACGGGAACGCGAGCCCGCCGAAGTTGGAGCCGCCGCCGGTGCACCCGACGAGGATGTCCGGGGTGTCGCCCGCGAGTTCGAACTGCTTGAGCGCCTCCTCGCCGATCACCGTCTGGTGCATCAGCACGTGGTTGAGCACGCTGCCGAGCGCGTACCTCGCGTTCGGGTCAGCCGCGGCCTGCTCCACGGCCTCGCTGATCGCGATGCCGAGGCTGCCGGTGGAATCGGGGTCGTCGGCGAGGATCTTCCGCCCGGACTCGGTGAGCGCGGACGGACTCGGGTGCACGGTCGCGCCGAACGTCTCCATCATGAGCTTGCGGTAGGGCTTCTGGTCGTAGGACGCGCGGACCTGCCACACCTCGCACTCGAGCCCGTACTGCGCACACGCGAACGCCAGCGCGCTGCCCCACTGGCCGGCGCCCGTCTCGGTCGTCAGGCGCGTGACGCCCTCCGCGGCGTTGTAGAACGCCTGCGGCACCGCGGTGTTCGGCTTGTGCGAACCGACGGGGCTCACGCCCTCGTACTTGTAGTAGATGCGCGCCGGCGTACCCAGCGCCTTCTCCAGCCGGTGCGCGCGGTAGAGCGGCGAGGGGCGCCACAGGCGGTAGACGTCGCGGACCTCCTCGGGGATGTCCACGTAACGCTCGGTGCTCACCTCCTGCGCGATCAGCGCCTGCGGGAACAGCGGCGCCAGGTCCTCGGGCCCCACGGGCTCGCGCGTGCCCGGGTGCAGCGGCGGGGGCGGCGGCTCCGGCAGGTCGGGCACCACGTTGTACCACTGCGTCGGGAGATCGGCTTCGTCCAGGATGTACTTGGTGCGCTCCGCCATCACGCCTCCTGAGGTCTGGAAAACTCAACATAGATCGCCGGAGGCCGGTGGGCCAGCCCGTCGTGATTGTCCACAGTGGAATTATTCGGGAGGAAACTTGCCCACTCGTGTCGATCGCGTGCAGCTCGCCGACGGTCCCGTCGACCTGCCCGTGTGGCTCCCCGCCGGCGGCCACGGCCCCGGCCTGGTGCTGATCCAGGAGATCTTCGGCCTGGACGCTTATCTCTCCGGCGTGGCCTCGGACCTCGCTGAGCTGGGTTACGTGGTCGCCGTGCCCGAGTTGTTCCACCGCTTCGCGCCGGGCTGGTCGTCGGCGCATGACGAGGCCGGGGTCGCCCGGTCGATGGAGATCTCCGGTCAGCTGGACCCCGCGCTCGCTCTGTCGGATGTCCTGGCGACCCTCGCGCACCTGCGCGGTGTGGCCTCTGGTGCCGGCGTGCTGGGCTTCTGCCTGGGTGGGTCTCTCGCCTTCGCCGCGGCCGCCGCGGGTACGCCGGACACGGCGGTGTCGTTCTACGGGTCGACGGTGGCTGCGGAGATCGCTTCGCTGGACGAGGTGGGTTGCCCGATCCAGTTCCATTTCGGTGGGGTGGATCCGTTCATTCCGCGGTCGGATGTGGCTGTGGTGGAGGCCGCCGTGGCTTCGCATCCTGGCGCGGAGATCTTCGTCCAGGAAGACGCGGGGCACGCGTTCCACAACCGGGTGGCGCCGATGTTCTACCGGCCGGAAGCGGCGGCGAGGGCTTGGGATCTGGCGGTGGACTTCTTGCGGAGGACATTGCCGGTGTGACGGCAGCCTCACGACTGTAGGGTCGGCCGGTGACCGTCGAGCACATTGACTAAGTCCGGATCATCACAACCAGTTGGTCGAACGATCCCGAACCGCCGCCCCGACCGGCGCCTCATCTGCGATGGCACCGCGACGCCCGCTATTGGATGTCCGTGTGCACCGACGAGGACGAAACAGACCCGGACTTCATCACCTACACCCACCTGTACGCCAGCCGCACGGCTTGGCAATCCGGTTCGATCGACGACCTGCTCCATGCGGTAGCCGACGATGCCACCCGCGGGGTGATGATCACCAGCCTTTCCTTCGACCGGATCCACCATGTACCCGGGCGCCGTGAGCGCGGGCGCCCGCGACCAGCCGCTCGGTCACAACAGAGGTGGGAGGTGCGGAGCCCGCTGACCGTAAGATCAGCAACGTGGTGAGCTCACAGGTGAGCAGAAACCTGGTGGTCGTCCGCTGTCTCCACCACAGAAACGTCCGACCGCGGGATGAACGGATCCTGCCCACCGAGGTGGAGTGAGTTTTGTATACATATCGTGACCCGTGCGGTGGGTCTGCTCCAGGCGCTCACAGGCCGGAGGGATGACCGGAGAGCCAGTCGGTGTGACGGTGTTTCATCGCGTCGCGGTCGGCAGTCGTGGGCAGCAGGATGCCGGCGCCTCCGTCGTTGGGGGTAATTCCACTGTCAGATCCCAAGCCCGGGCAGCCGCTTCCGACCGGTAGAACATCGGAGCGACCCGGTTGTGGAACGCGTGGCCGGCATCTTCTTGGACGTGGATTTCTGCGCGCGGGTGTGAAACCACTCGGCAGCTCCGCCTCGAGCCGGCGGTACTCCTCCGCCGCGGTCACCCGCAGCCCGGCGGCCGGCCCGGTGCGCACACCGGCCGCTCCGATCCAGGCGAACGAGCCCGCCGTCACAGAGGTTGGAGTGGAATGCAGCAGGGTCGTGGTCATCCCTTTCCGTGGCCACTCAGGGGCCGGCGGCACCTCAGCCCAGTCGTCGCGCAGTCCGAGGCGTTCGGCGCGCACCAGCCAGGACATGGTGCGCTCAGTGTGGAAACGCACCCATCGATCTACACCGACAGAGTCCGGCGCAGGCAGGACCGCTGCGTGGCCGGCGGCGTGCGCTTCGTGCGCGACGAGCTCGCCTGGCACCGGTCCCCCGTCCGCGGGCAGCGGGGTGAGCAGCGCGACCAGTTCGAGCGGGATGCCCGACACGCTCTCCGCGGCCATCGCCCGGGCCCGCTCCCGGGCTCCGCTCGCGACCTCGGCGCAGGCGGCGGTGGCGTAGCGCGGCACGTCGCCGAACCGGGAGTGCCAGAGCAGGTGGTCCCAGTGGGGATGGGTCGCGAACCCGGCGACCACCGGAACGCCGAGCCGCTCCACGTCGTCGGCGAGCTCGGCCAGATCGGCACCGCCGATGCCGGGATCGACCAGGACCAGCCCGTCGTCGGCGCGCACCACGGTGGCGTTGCTCCAGACCCACTCGCTCTGCCGCACCCAGACGCCGTCGGCCACCTGATTCAGCATCGGTCCACTGTGTCAGGTGTCCCCACCCGGCGCGAGGGGCGCCGGTGCGGCGAATGTCGAAGCGGCGCCGGCCGCCGGGGTGCAGACTTCCGGGGTGGACATGGCGGAGGTCGGTGCGCGGTTGGCGGGGCGGTTCGGTCCCGAGGTCGAGGATTGGCTCGCTGAGGTGCCGGCCCTGGCGGCGCGGCTGGCCTCCCGGTGGGGCCTCGTGCTCGGTGAGGCGTTCGCGAGTGGAGCCTCGTCTGTGGTCATGCGCTGTCGATGGCACGACGGGACCCGAGCGGTTCTCAAGCTCAGTCCGGATCGGGCGTTGTTGACCAAGCAGGTGGAGATGCTGCGCGTGTTCGCGCCCTCGGGCCGGGTGCCGGTCGTCTTGGCCACCGATGCCGACGCCGGGGTGATGGTGCTGGAGGAGATCGTCCCGGGCACCGAGGCCGAAGACCTGCCGCAGCCGGCTTTGCCGCGGCGGTGGGGTGAGTTGCTTGGCGCGCTGCACGCCGTGGCCCCGCCCGCGCACTGGCCGTGGGACCTGCGCGGTCGGTGTGACGAGGCCTTCGCCCGGATCGGCCGGAGGCTCTCCGACCCGGCCATCGGCGCACGGATCGATCAGGCCACGTGGCGGCGGGCGATGCGGCGCTGCGAGATGTTGCTGGCCACCCAGACCAAGCTCGTGCTGGTGCACGGCGATCTGCATCTCGGCAACGTCCTCGACGGCGGCCCGGCGCGGGGGCTGGTCGCGATCGACCCGAAGGCGTGCCTGGGCGATCCGTGTTTCGATGCCGTCGACTACGTGGTTGCCGGTGCCGGGCACGAGGGTGTCGCGGCCCGGTGCCGGCGGGTGGCGGCCGCGTGTGGGCTCGACGAAAACCGGCTGTACGCCTGGAGTCAGGTGATCGCGCCGATGGCAGCCATCGCGCGCCTCACCCATGGCGGGCCGGAGCCCGTGATCGAGGAACTGCTCGCCCTGACTCGGTGATCAAGCCGCGCTCACAGCCAGCCGCGGCGTTCCGCCAGACTGCCCGCCTGAAAGCGAGTCGACGCGCCCAGCTCAGTCATCAGACGCTGAAGCCGGCGGTACGTCGTCCGGGTGCTCCAGCCGTTCACGCGCGCGATGGCCGTGTCGGTGAGGCCCGCCATCATCATCGTGAGCAGGGCCCGGGTTTCGTCGTCCGGCCGGGGACCGCCACCAAAAGGACCGGGCGTCACCGCGGACGCGTCGAGCGGGGCGGCCTGGGCCCATTCGCCCTCGAAGAGGGCCTCGAGGGCGGTCAGGAGCGGGGAGCGGCGGACGAGGTAGGCGACCTGCAGGCCGCTGTGGCTGAGGTCGAACGGGATGAGGGCGTCCTGGTCGTCGCGGATGATGAGCTTGATGGGCAGGGTCCGCCGGGTCCGGGCTTCTTCGCCGCCGCGGACGGCGGGCAGGATGTCGGTTTCCAGCTTCTGGGGCCAGGCCACCGCGTCGAGGCTGTAGATCACGCGGTGCGCGACGCCGTCGTTCTGGTGGCGGGCGATCTGTGCCTGGGTGTTGCGGGCGGCGCCTTCGCCCCCGGGCGGCTCGTAGTACGGCGGCGTGTCGAACACGCGGACCTGGTGCAGCGCCTCGGATTCCAGGTGGGCGACGGCCGCGGCGATCGTTTCGCGGTCGGTGAGCTGCTCGATCACGAGCTCGGGGCTCGTACGGTGCGCACTGCGGTGGATCTCCGAGAGCGAGTGCACTTTCGCGCGCGCCGCGCTGAGTTCGCGCTCCCGCTGCTGCACGAGCTGGTTGATCGCGATGTCCGGCGGAGCGGCCAGGTACCGCGCCGGGCTGCCGCTGGCGGCCACCAGGTGCTTGTCGACGAGAGCGTCGAGCGTCCGTTGCACCGGGCCCGCCGGACCCGACAGGTGGTCGGCGAGCGCCGCGACCGTCGACCCGGGCAGGGCGACGAGCGCTTCATAGACCCGCTCCTCGTCGGCGGACAACCCCAGCACCGCGAGTTCCATGCGAATGTTCTACCCGAGTTGTCGGGATTGTGCCAGGTGGCAGTGAGCAGCCACTCGGGGATCTTGTGACGGGTTCCGGCGGCTGGCACTGTTCGGCCGTTCCGGTGTGGCAGTTGCGCTCGCCGGTCTGCCCCTGCGCAGAAAGGAAACCCCTCGTTGAGAACTTCACGCAAGCGTCGGGCCGTCGCGGCGGCCGCGTGCCTCGCGTCGTCGCTCAGCTCGATTCTGGTCGCCGGTCCGGCCTCGGCCGCTCCCGGCAGATCGTCGGGGCCCGCGGCCCCGCCAACCCACACCGTCACCCTGGTCACCGGCGATGTCGTCACGGTGAACACGACCGGCGACGCCGGTGACAGCGGGGGGACGATCTCGGTCAAGGGGCCGGACGGCGGCCCCTCCGACGCGCGGATCCTCGAGTCGGCAGGCGATGTGTACGTCTACCCGTCCTCGGCGATGTCCTACCTCGCCAAGGGGATCCTCGACCGGCGCCTCTTCGACGTCACGGACCTGATCGCCGCCGGCTACGACGACGCGCACCGCGCCGACCTGCCCCTGATCGTCTCCTACGCCAACGCTGCCCCGGGATTCCAGGCGAACACCGCGCCCCGCGGCTCGGCCCTGGTCCGGCCGCTGGCGAGCGTCGGCGGCGCCGCCGTCACCGAGAACCACGCGCAGGCGCGGGACTTCTGGACCGCGGTGACAGCAGGGGCGCCGTCGTCCTTCGCGGCGGCACCGGCCTTCGCGAACGGCATCAAGCAGATCTGGCTCGACGGCAAGGTCTACGCCGACCTGGCCGAATCGACCGCGCAGATCGGCGCGCCCGAGGTCTGGACCGGTGGTGACACCGGGCAGGGCGTCGACGTCGCGGTGCTCGACACGGGCGTGGACGAGGGCCACCCCGATCTGGCCGGACGCATCGTCGACACGCGCAGCTTCATCCCCGGTGAGGACGTCAAGGACCTCCACGGCCACGGCACCCACGTCGCCTCCACCATCGCCGGCACGGGCGCCGCGTCCGGCGGCACCGAGAAGGGTGTCGCCCCGGGCGCTCGCCTGCACATCGGCAAGGTGCTGGCGAACTCCGGCTCCGGCAGCGACTCCGAGATCCTCGCCGGCATGGAGTGGGCGGCGGTCGACGAGCACGCCAAGATCATCAACATGAGCCTGGGCACGCAGGAGCCCTCCGACGGCACGGATCCGATGTCGCAAGCGGTGAACCGGCTCAGCGCGCAAACCGGTGCTCTGTTCGTGATCGCCGCGGGCAACACCTCCGGCCCCGGCACTGTCAGCTCCCCCGGCGCCGCCGACGCGGCACTGACCGTGGGCGCGGTGGACGGCACCGACCACCTCGCCGAGTTCTCGAGCCAAGGCCCTCGCGTCGGCGACGGCGCGCTCAAGCCGGAGATCACCGCCCCCGGCGTCGACATCCTGGCCGCGCGGTCGCAGTACGCGTCCGAAGGCGAGGGTTTCTACCAAACGCTGAGCGGCACGTCGATGTCCACGCCGCACGTGGTCGGCAGCGCCGCGCTGCTCGCCGCGAAGCACCCCGAGCTCAGCGGCGCCCAGCTGAAGGACCTGCTGACCAGCACCGCGAAGCAGACTCCCGACTACACCGCGTTCCAGGCCGGCAGCGGCCGCGTGGACGTGGCTGCCGCCGCCCGCGCCGGGATCTTCGCTTCGGCCACCGCGTACGCCGGGCAGGACGGGTCCGGCCCGGTCAGCCGCCCGGTGACGTACACCAACTTCGGTGCCACGCCGGTGAACCTCGCCCTGTCGATCGCCGCGCCCGGCGTGCCGAAGGGCCTGTTCACGCTCTCGGCCGACCGGGTCACCGTGCCCGCGCACGGCACCGCCGCAGTCACCGTGACCATCGACCCGCACGCCGCGCCCGCGGCGTCCGAGGGCTTCACCGCCCAGATCCTGGCCACCGGTCCGGACGGCGCGCTCGCCGCGCACACCGCTGTCTCGCTCGGCGCGCTGACGCACCTGCTGACCATCAAGGTCAAGGACTCCGCCGGACAGCCGGCGTCCGCTTTCGTCATGGTGCTCCGGGCGGGCGATCCGAACCCGATCCCGGTGCCGGTCGACGGCAGCGTGAGCTTCTACACGCCGGACGACCAGTACTCGGCGCTCGGTTACCTGACCGTGCCCGGTGTCCACGGCCCGAATTCCCAGGGCGTGGCGCTGCTCGGCGATCCCGACTTCACGTTCGACGGGGACCGCACGATCACGCTCGACGCCGGACACGTCCGGGTGGTCGACGAGACCACCCCGCAGCCCGGCGTCCCCAGCTACCTGCGGCTCGAGTACTCGCGGATGCTCAACCAGGACGGCCGCTGGCACGACTTCGGTCTGGCCGCCACCGGCGTCGACAGCCTGTGGATCCAGCCGCAGGGCAAGGTGACGCACGGCGACTTCATCGTCGGCGCGCGGTGGCGCAAGGAACAGCCGGCGCTGACGGTTTCCGCGCGGGGCACCGACTACACCGACGTCCTGCGGCAGGGCGGCATCACCCCGCTGCCCGACGGAACTCGCAACCTGCCGCTCGTCTTCGCGGGTAATGGCGCGCCTTCGGACTACGCCGGCCTCGGCGCGCGCGGCAAGGCGGTGGTCGTCCGGCGCACCGCGTCGGCGACCCCGGCCGCGCTGGCCAAGGCGGCGGCCGACGCCGGCGCCAAGCTGCTGCTGGTCGCCAACGATCAGCCCGGTCGGCAGAACCTGTTCTTCGGCACGGACTCGCTGCACCCGAGCCCGATCGACGTCGGGCTCCTCAGCCCCGACGAAGGCAACAAGCTGATCGCCCAGGCGAGGCAGCGCAACGCGACGCTGCGCACGGAGTCGCACCCGGCGCCGGCGTACCTCTACGACCTCATGCACACGTGGCAGAACGACCTGCCCAAGGACATGGTCGTCCACGCGTCGGGCAAGAACCTCGCGCGCGTCGACGAGACGTTCGCCGGGTCCGTCCCGAACGGTGGCGGTGAGGAATGGCGGTACGACTTCCCGTCGTACTCGGAGTGGGGCATCGGAACCTACGTCGCGATGGCCGCCAGCGGCCACCGCACCGACTGGGTCACCACCGACGGCGCGAACCGGTGGGGCCACGAAGTCACCGACGGCGTGCTGGGCGAGTGGGGCGT
Source organism: Amycolatopsis sp. NPDC051372 (assembly GCF_040682095.1). Lineage (NCBI taxonomy): Bacteria > Bacillati > Actinomycetota > Actinomycetes > Pseudonocardiales > Pseudonocardiaceae > Amycolatopsis > Amycolatopsis sp. NPDC051372. Next base: position 135,931 of record NZ_JBFBAF010000013.1, on the reverse strand, counting down.
CGCGCGGACGTACCGGCCCGGCACCGTGTCGAGCGACGACTGGTTCACGCCGATCCAGCGGCCGTACCTCAACAACAACTACCTCGGCCCGACGCGCACCGGCGACCAGATGCGGATCGACGTGCCGGGCTACGGCAACGCCGACCACGTCGGGGCCAGTTCCGACGCGCGCCAGACCGTCACCCTTTTCCAGGGCGACACCGAGCTGGGCAAGTCCGACAACGGGCTCATCATGTACCCCACCGCCCCCAGTTCCGGGCCGCGGCAGTACCGCCTGGTCGTGGCGAACGAGCGCGACGCGAACCCGTACTCGTCCTCGACCACGACGGCGTGGACGTTCACCTCGGCCGCCCCGAAGGTCTCCGGTGAACAGGACCTGTTGCCACTGCTGCAGATCCGCTACGACCTCGACCCGAACGCCGCCGGATCCGTGCCCCGCGACTCGAAGTTCGGCGTCACCGTCGAACAGCGCGCCCCGGTGTCCGTGGGTCTGACCCCGGTCTCGATCGCGGGCGGCGGCACCGTTGGCGCGCCCCGCGTCGAGGTCTCCTACGACGACGGCACCACCTGGACCCGCCTCTCCGATGACCACCGAGGCGACTACCGGCTGGACGCCCCGAAAAAGGCGCGGTTCGCCTCGCTGCGGGTGACCGCTTCCGATTCCGCGGGCAACTCCGTCACGCAGACGATCGTGCGGGCTTTCGGGCTTCGCTGATCGTTTCTTGCGGCCCGCCCCTGTCTCGGGGCGGGCCGCAAGAGCGCAGTCTCGCTCCCCTGCGCCTAGGCTCGGTGTTCGACGCCGGACCGAGCCGCGGAGGTACTCATGCCCCACACCGTCGACTTCGTCACCGTATCGACCGACGGCCTGGAGTCCTCGCCGGTCGCCGCCGCACTCGCCGGCCTGCGCGCGAACGAAGCCCGGTACTTCAAGAATAAATACGACCACCTCTTCACGGTCGAGCCCGCCGCCGACGCCGCGGCGACCATCGAGTGGGTCCACCGGATCCTTTCGGAGGAACGCGGCATCGTCATCGCCTCCCCTCCGTTGGAGGCCACCGCGTTCCAGGTCGAGAACATCCGGATGGCCTACGTCTTCTACGAAAACGGGCTGTCGATCAACGTCATGTACACGGTCAACGAGGCCGGCAAGCGGGCCGTCGGGTTCAAGCTGTCCGACGGGATGGAGGTGCCGGAGGAGCTCGGCGCGTTCAAGTTCGCTCGCCAGAAGTCGAAGCTGGCGGGAACGATCCGAGGGTCTTACTTCGTGATCAAGAACGAGTACTGACCCCGAGGTACGGCCGCACAACCTGGCGGGAGATTCCGACAGATGGGCGGACTAGCGTGGGAACCCCGTGTCACCGTCGGCCGCAGAGATCCTGTTCCCCACCCGCGCACGCGTAGTACTGAAATCCCACCATCGCGTTCCGAGCCTCCGGCGTCAGCAGGTAGTCCCGAAACGCCGCCGCCAGAGATCCCGACTCCAGCGGTCCCCGGCTGAACACGTACTCCACCGTCCAAAAGGGATAGCCGGCGCGGATGTCGTCGAGGGTGGCGTTGCGGCCGTCCAGGCTGATCTTCTTGACGGCGTTCGACTGGGCGACGTCGGAGACGTCCGCGTAGCCGATGGCGTCGCCGAGGGTGGCGATGCGGTCGATGAGGTCGCCGGTCGAACCTTGTTCGCAGATGATCGGGGACGAGGCCGCGGCGCCGGGGCGCAGGTCGCGGCAGGAGTCGGACGTGGCTTGGGCCTGGCCGACCGGGGCGGCAGGCGTGCCGAGGAGGTACTTCTCCAGCGTGCGGCGCGTGCCGGACGAGGTGGAGCGGCCCGCGACGCGGATTTCGCCGGTGTCGCGCGGGTTGCCGGTGATGTCGCTCCAGACACGGGCGCCGCCGGTGAAGATCTTGCGCACGTCCGCCACGGACAAGCTGTCGACGGGCACGTTTTTGCTCGCCACCAACGTGAACGGGACGATCGCGAGCTTCTGCGGCACGAACTGCGCGAAGTCGGGCTCGTCGAACTTGCCGTCGGACAGGGCGAGGTCGATGGTGCCGTCGTGCAGGCGCTGCAGGCCTTCCACGCTGCCGGGCGTGCCGACCTTCACGGCCGACCCCGGGCAATACGCCTCGTACGAGCCGGCCAGCTCCGTCGCGGCGCGGCCGAACGCGCTGGACCCCTCCACACTCAGCGAGCCGGCCTCGCACGCCACGCCCCGCGGCAGCTTGGTGAACGGCGCGACGTTGTTGAGCAGCAGCACCACTGCGAGCGCGCCGGCGCAGATCGCCGTGAGCCCGCCCCACGCGAGCGTGCCCGGGCCGACCTTTTCCTTGCCTTCGCGAGTGGTGATCCGGCCGTCGCGCAGGAGCCCTTCGACGGCGATCTGGTGCTTCTCCCCCGGCGTCGTACCGGAGAGCACGATCACGAGCTTGTACGAGGCTTCCCGTTCGAGCGGAACCTTCGGCAGCTGCACCCGATCTTCCTCGATCGTGAACCCGGGCAGCTTGCTGATCACCCGCTGCAGTTCGACGGGTTCGAACTCGGTGGCGTCGACGGAGATCACCTGCCGGCCCGGGAAGTGCAGGGCGAGCGGGGAAACGTAGTCCGCGGCCGTGATCGTCGAGCCGCCGGTGTTCTTCACCCGCACCACGACCACACCCGGGTCCGTCACGGCCGCGTGTTCGCCCTCCAGGCGCACGGTTTCGCCGATGTCGACGCCGAACGGCGCGTCGATCCGCACGCGGCACGACAGGATCTGGCGCCGGCGCACCCGCACGTAGCTGACGCTCGTGGCCAGCGCGGCCACCACCGCCGCGATCGAAAGGCCGAGGATGCCGTCACCACTGATCGCGGTCTCGGCAACCCATTGCCGCTCCGCGATCCCGAGCACGACGGCCACGAGCACCACCGCGGCCAGCACCACCCCGGCGGCGATGCGCGGCCCCCGGCGTGGCTTCGGCGCGGCGCGGTTGATCACCGCGTCGGTCAGTGGGCGGGCGCCCGGCGACGTCGAGGGGTCGGCCTGCTCCGCGCGGCTGATCCGCTCGACGGCCACCGACACCTGCTCTTCGACCCAGTCGGGATCGTCGGTCCGCTCCGGGTACGCCGTCTGGTACAGGCTCCTGGCGATCTCGTCGACGGTCTGCGGCGGCTGCGGGTCATTGGCGGGCATCGGTTTTCCCCTCCCCCTTCGCCGCGGTTTCCTCGCAAACCGGGCACTTTCCGGACATTCCGTCCAGGACGTAGGAGGCCTCCAGCACGGCCTGCCACATCGCCTGACGCGGCCCGTGGGTGCGATCGGACTCGGCGACGTTCAGGAACTTCTCGACGATGATCTCCCAGTGGTCCTGCGCGCGAGCCCAGTCTCCGTCGTGGCGCAGGGCGAACCGGATGCCGAAGTAGTGCGGCACCTCGAACCCGTGCCGGCGGTACTGCAGGCGGTCGAGCAGCGGGATGAGGGCGATGCGCCGGGCGTTCCCCCGGCCGCGCATCCGCCCGATGGTGCGGTTGTCCGTCACCTCGGTCACCACGTAACCCGCCACGGCGCCCGCGAAACCGGTCACCACGAGCCACCCGGAGAGTGACAACGGCAGGGCGAGCGCGGGGCTCGAGGTGTCCCACGGCGAGTCGATCTGCACGGTCACGTCGTAGGCGACCCGGCCCCCGATGACCAAGGCGTTGACCACGAACAGGCCCGCGAACGCGGCGAGGAAGTAGTAGCCCCGCACGCGCAGCCAGTACTGGATGCCCCTGAACCGGCCGACACCCCGGCGTCGGCGCCGCAGCAACGCCCGCAGCGACTCGCGCGGCGGCGGTGGATCGACCTTGGTCGTTTCGGTGATTTGCCTGGTCATGTGCCGCGCGGCCACGCTCGAACCGAGCGAGGCCCCCCTCCGCCACCCATGGCCGAAAATCTACCGGACAGTGGCGGTCAGTCAAAGAAGCGTGGCAGGAGGCTGCCACCCGGAAATACCGAGCAGGAATGGAGAAGCACTGGTCACGGGTGCGCACCTACCGTTCCAGCCATGACCTCAATCGACACGATCACCCTCGAAGTGACCGATCCCACCGCCGCCGAACGCTTCTACGCCGACGCCTTCGGACTCGGCTCCCGCCTGCGTCTGCGGGCTTCGCAAGAGCCGTCCGAAGGCTTCCGCGGCTTCACGCTCTCGCTGACGGTTTCCCAGCCCGCCAACGTCGACGCCCTCATCTCGTCGGCTCTCGCAGCCGGCGCCACGACGCTCAAGGCCCCCGCGAAATCGATGTGGGGCTACGGCGGCGTCGTCCAGGCGCCCGACGGCGCGATCTGGAAGGTCGCGACGTCCGCCAAGAAGGACACCGGCCCGGCCGCGCGGGAGTTCGACGCCATCGTGCTCCTGCTCGGCGTTGACGACGTGGTGGCGAGCAAGAAGTTCTACGCCTCGCGCGGGTTGAGCGTGGGGAAGAGCTTCGGCCGCATGTACGTGGAGTTCGAGACGGGCCCGGTGAAGCTGGCCCTGTACCGCCGCCGCGCGCTGGCCAAAGACGCCGGCGTGGCCCCGGCGGGCACGGGTTCGCACCGGATCGCCGTGGTCGGCGGAGAGGAAGCTTTCACGGACCCGGACGGTTTCGCGTGGGAAACCACCGCGTCGGCCGAGGTGTCTTGATGTGCCGCTACCGGTTGTACGCGATGGCCCGGCCGGGGTCTGCCGAGGAGGAAGACCCTTGAAGAGATCGGGCCGACGAACGCCACACGACGCACGAAACACCTGACGTCGAGACGCAGATCGTTGCCCTGGCGGGGAAATCGATGGACGGCGAACCCGCTGACTGACCACAATGGCCGGATGACACCCGTCGAGGTCGAGCTGCTTTCGCGCCAGGGCAACTACACCGTCCTCCGGCTGCCCGGCCGGGCGTTCCCCGGAGTCCACATCGCGGGCGACTCGTTCTCCATCCTCGTGGCCGAACTCCGCGAGCTGGCCGCCGAATCGGAAGGGGTACCCGAAGCGCGCGAGCACGCCCAAGACCTGGCCGAGGAACTCGAAGGAATCCTGGGCGCGTACGAGACAGCGATGGCCGAGCACGGAATTCGCCCGGCGTACATCCCCGCGCAACCCGCGCGAACCACGGCTGACGGCGCGGCTCGAGATCGACGAAGCCGGCCACGTCATCGTGACCGTCACGGGCAACCCGAACCGGCGCTGCGAATCCGGCTGGCCACGCTCTTCGACACGCTCACGCACCCACGGCTCGGTGGCTGAGGCAGCGTCGGCGAAACGCTGAAGTCGTTGCCACACCGGGACAACGACCCGCCCGGCCCGGGGCCGAAACCCCGGGCCGGACAGTTTCACTTCACCAGCTCGTCGAACATCCCCGCCACGTAGGACCCACCCGGGTTGCGCACGATCACGTTCATCCGGTTGGCCGCGTTGATCATCGACACCAGGCACACCAGCGCCGCGATCTGGTCGTCGTCGAAGTTCTTGCGGACGTGGGACCACGTTTCGTCCGAGACGCCCGCGGAGTCGGCCATGCGGGTGACCTCCTCGGTCAACGCGAGGGCCGCGCGCTCGGCTTCGGTGAACACGGTGGACTCGCGCCACGCCGCCACCAACGCGAGGCGCACCGGGGTTTCGCCGGCGGCCGCGGCGTCCTTGACGTGCATGTCGACGCAGAAGCCGCAGCCGTTGAGCTGGCTGGCGCGGAGGTTGACCAGCTCCTGGGTGGCCTTGGGCAGGGCCGAGGATTCGAACAGGAGGCTCGCGGAGGCGAAGCGCTTGGCGAACTTCGTGGCGAACTCGTTCTCGAACAGGTTCATGCGGGTCATGGGGTCGTCCTCACTCGTGGTTTCGCGAACTGATGCCCACCAGATGCCGGCGGCCCCGTCGTTGTGACATGTCACGAAACACAGCCGGGCGGCGTCTCGTGGGGGAAGCTGTCGAAACCGAAGGGGAAGCGCATGGCCGACCGCAGCACGGAGCTGTTCCTCACGCACCGCAACCTGCTGTTCACCATCGCCTACGAGATGCTCGGCTCGGCCGCCGACGCGGAGGACGTGCTGCAGGAGACGTGGTTGCGGTGGGTGGACGTCGACTTCGACGCGGTGCAGAACCACCGCGCGTATCTGGTGCGCATCACCACGCGCCAGGCGCTGAGCCGCCTGCGGACGCTCGGGCGCCGCAAGGAGTCCTACGTCGGGCCGTGGCTGCCGGAGCCGTTGCTGACCGCGCCGGACGTCGCCGAGGACGTGGGGCTGGCCGACAGCGTGTCGATGGCCATGTTGCTCGTGCTGGAGACGCTCACGCCGACCGAACGCGCGGTGTTCGTGCTGCGCGAGGTGTTCGACCTGGGCTACGGCGAGATCGCCGACGCCGTCGGCAAGAGCGGCGCCGCCGTGCGGCAGATCGCGCACCGCGCGCGGGAGCACGTGGCCGCCCGCCGGCCGCGCGGGCCTGTCTCGCGCACCGCCACGCGCGACGCCCTCGCCGCCTTCCAGCACGCCATCGAAACCGGCGACCTGCAGCACCTGCTCGACATCCTCTCCCCGGACGTCGTCTTCCTCGGCGACGGCGGCGGCGTCAAGCAGGCCGTGCTCAAGCCCGTCGTCGGCGCCGAACGCGTCGCGCGCATCCTGGGCGCCGGCCTGGGCCACCTCGCCACGGCCACCCGCCTGCCCGCGCAGGTCAACGGCTACCCTGCCCTCACCGTCCACTTCGACGGCGCCCTCGACACCGTCCTGGCCCTGCGCATCGACGACGGACTCGTCACCGGCATCTACGCGGTGCGCAACCCGGAGAAGCTGTCGCACATGGACAAGGAGCGGAGCTTGCAGCGATAGGCGAGGCCGGAATGTTCACCCGGCCACCGGATTTTGTCGGTCCCCGCGGGTAAGTTCGATGACATGGCAACAATGGTGACGTTCCACGCCCACCCCGACGACGAGTGCATCGTGACCGGTGGCGTGATGCGCAAAGCGGCCGACGACGGGCACCGCGTGGTGCTGGTGGTCGCGACGCGCGGCGAGGTGGGCGAGGTGCCCGACGGGTTCCTAAGCGACGGCGAACAGCTGTGGGAGCGCCGCGTGCGCGAGACCCACGGGGCGGCCGAGGTGCTCGGCGTCAAGCGGGTGGAGTTCCTGGGCTACCGCGACTCGGGGATGATGGGCGAGCCGACCAACGACGCGCCGGGCGCGTTCTGGCGGGCGTCGATCGAGGAGGCGGCCCAGCGGCTCGCCGAGATTCTGCGTGAGGAAGACGCCGAAGTCCTCACGGTCTACGACGACTACGGCAACTACGGCCACCCCGACCACATCCAGGTCCACCGCGTCGGCATGCGCGCCGCCGAGCTGGCCGGCACGCCGCGCGTCTACCAGGCCACCTCGAACCGCGACCACATGCGCCGCGGGCTGGAGCTGGCCGTGGAGATGGGGGCGATGCCGCGCGAGGCGGTGCCGGACGTCGACGCGCAGGAGAAGCTCGGCAAGCCCGAGGCGGAGATCACGGCGGCGGTCGACGTCAAGCCGTACCTCGCCGCGAAGCGCGCGGCCATGCGGGCGCACCCGAGCCAGATCAGCGAGGAGTCATGGTTCCTCGCGATGCCCGACGAGGCGTTCGGCCACGCGTTCGGCATCGAGTGGTTCATCCGCGAGGGCCACGGTCCGGGGATCACGGAGACGGACCTGATGGCGGGCCTATGACACCGCGGCGGTGACGTCCAGCTCCACCAGCTGGCCCGGATAACCCAGGCACGTCACGCCCGGCAACGTGCTCGCGGTGCTGAACGCCGGCCCGATCGCCGAGCCGGTGAACCGGTCCCACACGGCGGAGAGCACGGCGCGATCGGCCGTGGCCTCGTGGATCACCGTGCGGACCACGTCGTCGGCGGTGGCGCCGGCGGCCGCGAGCGCGGTCGCGGTGTTGGCGACGACGACCTGGTCCACCTGCGCGAGCACGTCTCCCCCGACCACGACGCCGTCCAGCCCGAGCGGGCACTGGCCTGCGAGGTGCACGGTCGTACGGCCGGAGACCGTGGTCACGTGGTGGTAGCCGGGCGTCGCGTGCAGAACGGGCGGGTTCTGCCGTTGAATGGTCACGGGCCGCATGGTGGGGCACCCACCGCGTGGCCGGCCAGTGGTTTTCGGGGCTCGGGAGGACAGATGCGCAGGACCGTGAGCTGGGCCGACGGCGCTGTCGTGATCATCGACCAGGTCGCGCTGCCCGGCGCGTACCGGACGCTGGAGCTGCGGACGGTCGACGAGCTCGTCGACGCGATCCAGCGGCTCGCCGTGCGGGGCGCCCCGGCCCTGGGTGCCGCGGGCGCGCTCGGCGTCGCGCTGGCGGCGTTCGCGGGTGGCTCGGACGGCACTGTGCGGGCCGAAGCCGAACGCCTGGCCAGCGCCCGCCCGACGGCCGTCAACCTCCGCTGGGGTGTCACCCGTGCCCTCGGCAAGCTCGACGACGGCCCCGAAGCCGTGCTCGCCGAGGCCTTGGCCACGCTCGACGAGGACGAACACCTCAACCGCGCCGCGTCGGGCCACGCGGCGGAAGTCGTGCTGCGCGAGACCACCCGCCGCCCGCTGCGGCTGCTGAGCCACTGCAACGCGGGCCACCTCGCCACCGTCGCGTGGGGAACGGCGCTCGGCGTCGTCTGGCACCTGCACGAGCGGGGTCTCGTCGAGTCCGTGCTGGTCGACGAGACCCGCCCCCTCCTGCAGGGCTCCCGCCTCACCGCGTGGGAACTCGCCCAGGCCGGCGTCCCCTACCGGGTCCAACCCGACGGCGCCGCCGCCCTCGCGATGTCCCGCGGCCTCGTCGACTGCGTCCTCGTGGGCGCCGACCGCATCGCCGCCAACGGCGACGTCGCCAACAAGATCGGCACCTACGGCCTCGCCATCGCCGCCGCCCACCACGGGGTGCCGTTCGTGGTCGTCGCCCCCGAGTCCACTGTGGACGCCTCGATCGCCACGGGCGCGGACATCGAGATCGAAGAGCGCCGGCTTTCGGAGCTCACGGAGTTCGGCGGCGTCCGCATCGCTCCCGAGGGCGCCGAGGTCTTCAACCCGGCCTTCGACGTGACGCCGGCCGTGCTCATCACGGCGGTGGTGACGGAAAACGGCGTCCGCGCGCCTCAGCCGACGCCGTAGACCGCGATGGTTCCCTTGGCCGCCACCACGATCCGGTCCGGGCCGAGCACGCGAAGGTCCTCCGCCCGCCTTGCCACGCGGACCCGGCCGAGGCGGGTGCCGTCGGGTGACCAGTGTTCGAGGTGGCCGGCGCGGTCGAGGGTCACGGTGATTTCCGTGCCCGGCAAGGCGAGTGAGCCGGCCAGTCGTTCGCCGCTCGTCGGGCGGGGGACCGACGGGCGCGTTCGCCGTGAACCGGAGTTCAGCGGCTGCCCGCTCACCAGGGCGTGGGACTCATCGATCACCTCGAAGACCGGCTCGGCATCGGCGTTCGGCACGTGGGTCCGCCAGGTCCGCGTGGGTTCGCCGGTGCCGGGGTGCAGCAGCTCGACGCCGGCGCCGCGTGGTTCTCCGACAAGGAAGCCGCCGGCGAACCACGCGGGGAGCACGGTGACCCGGGAGCGGGTCCAGAGAAGCTCGCCGGTGGAGCGGGACAGGCCGCGCAGCGGGGTGTAGCCGCGCCAGCCGCCCACCAGCACGACCTCCGGTGACACCACGACGTGCCCCGAAAGCCAGCCGACGTCGTTGGTCCAGTGAGGAAGGCCGTCCGCCCACGAGAGGCAGAACAGGCGGCCGGGTTGCTGAGGCAGCGCGACCACGTCGGAGCCGTCCAGGACGACGGCTCGCGGCCACGTGCCGAGCGGCACGTCCCAGCGCACTGCGCCGTCGGAGCCGGAGAGACGGACGAGGCGAGTGGACCGTTCGTGCACCAGAACGTCACCGTCGGAGACGGCGATGTCCGCCGCCGCGGGTCGCTGGTGCAGTGGGCGTTCCCACCTCAACTCGAACACGTCCACATCGGACCAGCCCACCGGCCACCCGGCAAGGCAATTACCCCGCGAGCGACCGGTACAACTCCAGATGCGCCCGCGCGGCAGCGGACCACGTGTGGCGCTCAGCCAGAGCCACGCCCGCCGCGCGGTCTTCCGGCCCGGAATTCAGCGCGGCTTCGATCGAGGCCGCGAAGCCGTGCGGCGTGGCGGCGAACCGGGCCACCCCGCCGAAAACCTCGCGCAGCACCGGGAGATCACGCGCCACCAAAGGCACCCCCGCGGCCAAAGCCTCCATCGCCGCCAGACCGAAGCCCTCCTTCGTCGAGGGGAAGGCGAACACCGCGGCCGACCGGACCAGCGACGGCAGCGAGTCGTGCGCAACCGGCCCCAGCACCACCGGATCCACGCCCAGCGCGGCCGCCCGCTTGTCCCAGCGTTCGCGGTAGTCGCGGTAGTCGAAGAGCGTCTCGCCGCCCGCGATCACCAGGCGTACCGCGGGGTCGAGAAAAGCGACGGCCTCCAGCAGGTCCAAAGAACCCTTGCGCGGCTCGATTCCGCCGACCGCGAGCACATACCGGCCGAACCGCACTCGCCAATCCCCGTACGGCGCCGAAGAAAATCGCGCGGCATCAACGCCGTTGGGGATCACCGTGGCTTCGATCCCCCAGCCCGCGCGCACCTCCGCGGCCACCGACGCCGACACGCACACATGGGCGAACGGCCGCGTGATCGCCCGCTCGTGACACGCGGCCAGCTCCGGCGTGGTGAACGTGTCGAGGTGGTGCACCGTTCGCACGCAACGATCCACGGCGTTGGCCGAAATGCAGTCCTGCGCGTGCACGATGTCGTACTCACCGCGCGGAAAAGCCGTTCCCAAAACCGCGATCGAGCGCACGATCCGGGAACCCACCGACTCGCCCGGCACCTCGGGAAACGGCACCACCATCGTCGTCACCCGCGGATCCACCGGCCGGAAGAACCCGCTGTCACCGCCACGACCCAGGGTCCACACGGTCACGTCCTCGCCGAGCGCGGCCAGGGCCTCCGCCAGCGCCAGCGTGTGCACCACACCGCCGCGGGGTTTCGTCGAATAGCTCAGCAACGCGATGCGCAACGTCAGCCCTCCCGGTACGCGAAAGGTTTGCGTTCCCCCAGGTGGTGCAGCACGCGGCGGGCGTTCGCGACTTCCCCGGCCACGTCGACCTCGGCCACCGCGAGCCCCGCCTTCGACCAGGTGCGTGCCAGGATCTCGCCACCGGGGCCGACGACCTTGGCCTGGCCGAGGAACCGCATGCCACCCATCGCGCCGGTCTGGTTGGACGACACGAGCACCACCTGGTTCTCCGCGGCGCGCGCCTGGTCGTACAGGTCGAACAGCCGCGACTGGCGGTCCTGCGCCATCCGCGGTGCCCGGTCGGTGATGCTCGTCGGCCACGCCGAGAGGCACGCGACGATCTCCGCGCCGTCCACCGCGAGCGAGCGCGCCGACTCCGGGAACGTCTTGTCGTAGTCGATCAGCATCCCGACGCGCCCGACCGGCGTGTCGAACGCGGTGAAGGAATCCCCCGCGTCGTACGCGACACTCTCCCCCGGCGGCTGGTGCACCTTCCGGTGGTGGCCGAGCACACCGTCGCCCGTCACGCACACGGCCGCGTTGTAGCGGCGCGCACCGTCAGCCTCGCAGTAACCCACGCACACGGTCATCTCCGCCGCCAGCGCCTGCACCGTTTTCAGCTCGGGGCAGCCGGGTTCGAGCGCCGGCGGCAGCGCGTCCGGGTCGGGGTGGCGCAGGTCGGCGAGGTAGCCGCCGAGCGCCGCGTCGGGCAGCACCAGCAGATCGGCGCCGCTCTGGCGCGCGTGGTCGATCAACGTGGCGATGCGCCGCAGGTCGAACTCGAGGTCACGCCCGAAGTGCGCGGCCACGGCGGCGATCCGGAGCCGGCCCATTCACCCGCCCACGGTATACGCGGCGGGCCGGCGGTCGGCCAGGTGCGCCATCGCCCGGCGCGCACCCGCCAACGCGGCGGCGACGTCCAGCTCCGCGATCGCCAGCCCCTCGCCCACGCCCGTGTCGGCCAGCACCTCTCCACCCGGGTCGACGATCTTCGCACTCGCCACGAACCGCAGGTCGCCGAACGTCCCCGACTGGTTCGCCGAGACCCACACGATCTGGTTCTCCAACGCACGGGCCCGGTCGAACAAGTCGAACCGGCGCTTCCACCGGTCCTCGGCGAGGTCGGCACTCGGGTTGGTCCGGCTGCCCGGCCACGCCGACATGCACACCACCACCTGCGCGCCATCGAGCGCCAGCGCCCGTGCCGATTCCGGAAACGCCTTGTCGTAACAGATCATCATGCCCAGCCGGCCCACCGGCGTGTCGAACGCGGCGAACCCGCTGCCCGCGCCGTAGCTGGCGTCCTCCGACAACGGCTGGTGCACCTTCCGGTGGTGCCCCAGCACGCCGTCGCCGGTCACGCACACGGCCGAGTTGTAGCGCAGGTCGCCGTCGCGCTCGCAGTACCCGGCCGTGACCACGAGGTCGCCTGCCAGCTCGGCCAGGCGGCGGATCTCCGGGCCCGCCGGGTCGAGCGCGGGCGGGCCCTCCGCGCCACCGTCGAGGTTCGCGAGGTACCCGCCGAGCGCCGCCTCGGGCAGCGCGAGCAGCCCGACGCCCTCGGACCTGGCCTCGCCGATCAGCTTCTCGATCCGCGCGAAGTCGCCCTCGACGTCGCGGTCGAAGGGCGCCGCCACCGCGGCCATCCGCACCGTGCTCATGTTCTCTCCTCGGTCATGCCGCCTCCTCTTCGGACACGCCAAGGCGCGGCAGCATCACACCGTCGGCGAGCATGGTGTTCGATGATTCGGACCTGCAAGCAGTTCTCATGCTGCCTCCCCCAACCCCGTGACCCCGCCGTCCACGACGGTGGTCACCTCGCCGTCCGGCCACCGCAGCCGCACGCCGGATCCCGCCACGAGCTCACCGCATTCGGCGGTCACGGCGGCGCGGGCCGGAGCGGGCGCCCCGGCCGTGAGCATCGCGAAGCCCGGGAAGCAGGTGAACCAGTCGCCCACCGTCGTCCCGGCCGGGCGCGGCACCTTCGTGACGTCCAGCACCGCGCCGCAGCCCGACGCCTCGGCGAGCATCCCGAGCGTGCCGGCAAGGCCCGCCATCGACACGTCCTTCGCCGCCGCGGGCCGCGCCCGGGCGACGGCGCCGAGCTGGTCACGCAGCTCGGGTGTGCGCCGTGAGCTCGTCGAATCCCATAACCGCCCGGTGTATCCGGGCCGCCAGCGGCCCTCGAGGTCGGCGGTCAGGTAGAGCGCCTGCCCGGGTTTCCCGCCGCCACCGGGCACCGGCTCGGCAGCGCGGCCCAGCGCGGTGACGGCCAGCGACGCCGGGACGCCGAACTGCGTGTGCCCGCCGAGCACGGGCACCCCGTACGCGCTGCTCGCCTTCCGGAGTCCGGAAAGGACTCTCGCCGCGAACGACGCGTCCCGCGCACCCAGAGCGTCCAGCAGCGCAACGGGTTCCGCGCCCATCGCCGCGAGGTCGTTCACGTTCACCAGCACCGAGCACCAGCCCGCCCACTCCGGATCGCGCTCGACCATCGACGGCACGATCGCGTCGCACGCCGCGACGAGGTCGCTGCCCGGAATCGGCACGCCGTCGTCACCGAAGAAGCCCGGGCTGCCGGTGAGGCCGGGCAGCAATGTCCCCAGTGGACGCTTGGTGGCTTGCGCCAGCACGGCCACGCGGCCGATCGGCCACCGCATCAGGATGTGCCGGACATCCGCGACCGTGACCGGCCGCACGTGCTGCCAGCCCAGACGCGTGAACATCCGCTCGTTCTGCACCTGCACCGTCGCCTCGAACCGCAGCGCGCCTTCCGATTCGGCCCGCGCGCACGCGGCCCGCACGAGAGCGCGTCCGACACCGTGCGGGCTGCCCGGCGCGACGACCAGCCGTCCACCGGTCCACCAGCCGAAGTCCGGGCCGTCTTGCGCCGGGCCGAGCCGGACGCCGCCGAGCACGGTGCCGGCCTCGTCGCGCGCCACGAGCACCAGTGTCCGCGGGTCGGTGTCGCGGTCGTCGACGTCATGGCTCGCGAACAGGCCTTGGCGCTCGACGAACGTCTCGTGCCGCAACGCGCGATACGCCGTCAGTCCACTGTGGTCGGCCGGTTCGATCCGGAACTCAGGTGGGGCAGCGCCGCCGCGGGAATCGTCGAGCAACGCCAGGATGTCGTGGTCCACGTCAGCCTCCCGCCGCGCTGAGGACGCTGCACGCTCCGCAAGCCGCGCAACCCGCTCCCTGGTCGGCCCCGGTCATCCCCGCGGCCCGCAACAGCTCGGCCACCCGCCGCGTCACGTCACGGACCAACGCGGGCGTCGGGGCCACCGCACCGTCGCGTCGGGCAAGCGTGCCGAGCATCGGCCGCATCGGCACCACGAAGGGGTACACGCCCCGCTCGATCAGCCGACGGGCGCCCGCGACGAGCTCATCCGGATCCTCACCGAGGCCGATCAGCAGGTACGTCGACACGCGGTTGGGGCCGAACACGCGCACGGCCTCGTCCCACGCCGCCTCGTACTCCGCCATCGGCACGCTCGACTTGCCGGGCATCCACCGGCGGCGCACGTCCTCGTCGAGCGACTCCACGTGGATGCCGATCGACGTCGCGCCCGCCTCGCGCAGCTCGCTCAGCACGGCGAGGTCGCCGGGCGGCTCGATCTGCACCTGGATCGGCAGCCCGGGCACGGCCTCGAGTACCGCGCGCACGCAGCGCACGAGGTGCCGCGCCCCGCGATCCGGCCCGGCCGTGGTCCCGGTGGTCAGCACCATCTGCTTGATCCCGTCGAGCCGCACGGCCGCTTCCGCGACCTCGGCGAGCTGCGCCGGGGTCTTGGCCGCGACCGTCGAATCGGCGCGCAGCGACTCTTCGATGGTGCAGAACCGGCAGCGCTGGTCTTCGACGTAACGGATGCAGGTCTGCACGACGGTGCTCGCGAGCACGTCCTTCCCGTGCAGCAGCGCGATCTTGCGGTAGGGCACCCCGTCCGCGGTGGACAGGTCGTAGAACTTCGGCCGGGCCACGGGCTCGACGCTGAGGCCGAGGTCGAGCGAGCCGCGGAAGACACGTCCTTCCCGTACCTGGTAGGGGCTTTCGTCGTTGAGCGGCAGCGTGGCGTTGGCACCGTCGACGACCAGGTGCCCGTCGTCACTCGGCCCGGCGCCTTTGCTGCGCTGCACGGGTGCGTCCATCCGCACCCCGCGGACGGCCATGTCGGCGCGGGTGTCCAGAAATTCCTCGGTAGTGGTGCCAACGCGCACGCCCGCCTCCTAGAACATGTACGTGGAGTTGATGATCGCGCCCTTGCGCGCGTAGTGGATCAACGCGTCCTGCACGTCGAGCGGGTGTGCCGGGATCACGCCCTCGATGAGGTCCTCCTCGCGCGCGCCGTGCAGCGAAAGCCCGAAGCGGCAGCAGTAGACCTTGCCGCCCTCGGCGATGAACGTCTTGAGCTGGTCGTTGATGTTCAGCTCGCCGGGGAACGCGGCGTTGCCGGTGGTGGGGAACCCGCGCGTGGCCAGGCAGTTCAGCGAGCCCGGGCCGTAGAAGTAGATCGCGGTCTCGAAACCCTTGCGCAGTGCGCGGGTCGCCTGCAGGATCGCGACGAAGCTCACCGACGACTCGTGCGCGATGCCGTGCACGAGGGTGAAGTAGGTCTCCCCGTTCTCCGCCTGGTAGTCGGGGAAGATCTTGGTGGCGCCGTAGAGGTTCGAACCCTGCGGCAAAGACGGGTGCGGAATCTCGTCGAGGCTGGTCTTCTCAAGGTCGGTCAGCTCGGCCATCGGTCATTTCCCTTTCTTCGGTCCGTACAGCACCTCGAACGTGCTCCGGAAAACGTGGTCGGCCAGCTCGCCGTCGCCGACCACCGCGGTCAGCTTCGCGAGCTCGCCCTCGTGGTCGCCCCACGGCTCGTCGGAGGCGAAGAGCACGCGGTCGTGCCCGATCCCGCGCCGGGAGATCTCCTCGGCCAGCCATCGCGGGGTGAAGCCGATCGCCCAGGACAGGTCGGTGTAGACCTGTTTGCCGGCGGCGATCCAGTCGAAGAAGCGGCCGCCGGCGAGCTTGATGTGCCCGCTCATGCCACCGCCGAAGTGCACGAGGTGCAGCTTCGAGTGGTCGGCGTATTCGTCGACGAGCTTGCCCACCTCGTCCACATCGGACGCGGCGCCGGGCGAGGTGTGGACGTGGACGACGAGGTCGTGCTCGCGGGCGGCGGCGAAGATCTTGTCGAGCTGAGGTTTGCAGGCCGGGTCGCTCGCGCGGCCGCCGAGGAGGAAACTGAGCTTGAGCGCGCGGACGCCGGGTTCGCCGGCGAGCTTGAGCGCCTGGTCGGTTCTCGCGGCGTCTTCTTTTCGAGGCGACACCCACAGGGCCGCGGCGATCCGGTCGTCCTTTCCGGATGCTTCGACGCAGAGCTCGTTGAAGGAGAACGCGATCTCCGGGTCGGGCACGCCGTAGTTGGGGATCACGAGGGCGCGTTCGGTGCCTTCGCGGTCCAAATCGGACAGGAGCTCGTCGATCGTCGCGCGCGCACCGACGGCCGGGGCGACCGGCGGGCCGCCGTAGAAGGGGTACGCGGGCAGCACGCCGAGGTGGCGGTGGGCGTCGGCGATCCAGCGCATCACGCGACCGTCCTCGGGGCGACCCAGTCGTCGGCCGGCTCGGTGTTGCGTGGTGTGCCGGAGATCCAGCGGACGTCGGCCGCGCGCTCGCCCGCGACGATGCGCCGCGCCAGATATTCCGCGTCGGCGCCGACGCCGCAGAACCGGCCGGAGCCCCAGGTGTGCTGCCACGGCAGGCCGAGGAAGAACAGACCGGGACAGGTCGTGACGCCGCGGCGGTGCGTCGGATAGCCCTTGCCGTCGAACACCGGGACGTCGATCCAGCGGTGGTCCCGGCCGAATCCGGTGCTCCAGACGACGGCGGAGATCCCTTTCGTGTCAAGGGTTCGCGGCTCGTCGTCCGGCTGCCAGACGGGGGTGTAGCGGGGTTCTGGTGGTGCTTCGATGTTCGCCCGGGTGAGGTAGGCGTCGATCGAGTCCTTGATGCCTTCGGACACGGCGTCGGCCGCGTCGAGGTTGCGCCGGAGATCGGGAGCGAAGGTCAGGGTGCGGTCGCGGACGTCGGTGAGACGCCCGTAGAGCTGCATGCCCTCACGGGCGAACGCGCGCAGGTCGATGTCGTGGCCGCCGTCGCGCCCGGTGACGTAGTGGTTGGCGCGGAACCGGACGGCGTCGGCGTCGGCGAACTCGTCGATTCCCCTGGCGTAGTAACCCATGTCGTCGAGCCAGGCCACCACGTCGCGGCCCCGGTAGCGCCGCGCCACCCGCGGCGCCGACCCCACCGCGAGGTGCACGCGGCGGCCGGCAAGGTGCAAGTCCTCGGCGATCTGGCAACCGGACTGGCCGGTGCCGACCACGAGCACCTCGCCATCGGGCAGCTGCTCCGGGTTGCGGTACTCGGAACTGTGCAGCTGCGCCGTGGCGGCCGGCAACCGCTCGGCCAGCCGCGGCTTGAGCGGCACCTGGTACGGGCCGGTCGCCACCACGACGTGTTCCGCCGTCAGCTCACCCTGCGTGGTGGCCACGCGGAACCCGCCGCCGGGCACCTTCGTCAGGCGCGTGGCCTCGACCCCCTCGACGATCGGCACGTCGAAGGATTTCTTGTAGTCTTCGAGGTAGGCGACGATGTGGTCGCGCACCATGAACCCGTCCGGATCATCGCCCGGGTAGGGGAAACCGGGAAGCCGGCACTGCCAGTTGGGCGTCACCAGGCAGAAGCTGTCCCAGCGGCGTTCTCGCCACTCGTGCCCCGCGCTCGCGCGCTCGAGCACCACGTGCCCGACCCCGGCGGTCGTCAGGCAGTGGGACATCGAGAGCCCCGCCTGTCCGCCGCCGACCACGATCACCGGCCGGTGCAGGCCGTCGAGCTGGAAGTTCATGCCGCACAGTGCACCGCCGGGCGGAGTCCGAACCGTTTCATCCGGAACACCGCCGTGTTACATGCACCGCGCAGAGTTACGGTTCCCGGTGGTGCGCGTTAACACGATTTCGGGTGGGGGTAAGAAATCGCGGCGCCCGCCTCACCCGATCGAGTGACGTCAGGCAGGACAACCCTTCAGGCGTCTCAGGCGTGTGAGCTCAGGGCGCTCCTCCGCGGGCGCAGCGCGGCGAGCGAGCGAGGGGAACTCGAGTGGGACGCTGGATCACGAAGAACGGCCAGCACATCTACATCAGAGGCAGCGGCAAGGGCGTCGCCGTCGCAGTCGCCGGCCTGATGTTGTTCGGTGGCGTTGCTGGCACCGGAGCGCTCGGAGGTGCCGAGGGCGGAGCCGCAGTGGATGCGGCCGCCGACTCGCTGGCCGGGAACACCGCAGGCGACGTCGTGGACTCGCTGCCGGGACGCTCGCTGAAGGCCCGAACCAAGTCCGGGCAGGAAAGCGCACGCAAGGGCGATGCCAAGAACGCGTGGAGCCGGCTGAAGTTCAAGGAGCTCGAGCGCAAGGTCGAACGCAAGCTCGAACGTGAGGCCGACTGCTTGGTCGCCGCGTCGGGCCGGGTCCGAGAGTTCCTGGCCAAGACCCCGTGCACATCGCTGGGCCGGATGCTCCTGGCCGTCGGAGACGGTCATGGCAACGCGGCGGTCGTCTCGGTGGTACGTGTCGGGTTCAAGACCAAGGCGCAGGCAGGCAAATTCCGTCAAGTCGAGACTGTGCAGGGCAGTGGCGACGTCCGCCCGCTGGAGGCCGCCGTGACACTCGGGCTGGCCGGTGTCCGCATGACCGGCCTCAACTACTCCGACCGTCCCGACGGTACCGGCCTGGTCGTCGCCGAAGCCGATCAAGCCACTGGGCACGTGCCGCGTGAGACCTTGTAGGCGCTCGCCGACGTCGCCGCGTACCTGCCGGTGAAGTAATCGAAAAGGGCCCTCCGCCGGCAGCGGAAGGGCCCTGTTTCACCACCTCAAGGCCGTGGCCCCACAACCTCCGCGCCATCCGTGATCGTGATCGCCATCGCCGGGCACGAGTCCGCGGCGTCGAGGGCGGTCTCATCCGGCGCGACGGTGTCCGCCAACGTGTGGGCGACCGGGCCGTCCAGGGCGAAGAGCTCCGGCATCAGCGAGGCGCACATGCCGGAGCCGATGCACGTGTGTTCGTCGACTTCCACTTTCCAGGTCATCGTCACCACCCGATCGGCATGGAGCGTGGTCCGCGGACCAGCATCTGGGTTTTCCACACGATATCGCCGGCGAGGTGGAGATTCGGCATTTCGCGCGTGAGAGCCTTCAGCGCCTCCTGCAGCTCCAGGCGGGCGAGCGGCGCGCCGAGGCAGTGGTGCACGCCGTGGCCGAAGCCGAGGTGGTGGGTGTCCTCACGGTCGAATACGAGGGTGTCCGCGTCGCCGAACTGGAGGCGGTCGCGGTTGGCCGCCCCGATCGCGACGAGCACCGGTTCGCCCTCGCGGACGAGCACGTCGCCGACCTGCACGTCTTCGGTGGCGTAGCGCGCGAAGCCGGCGCCGGCGCCCAGGGGGACGAAGCGCAGGAGCTCCTCGACGGCGGCGTTGATCAGCGATGGGTCCTCGACGAGCTTCTTCCACTGCTCCGGCTGGTCGAGCAGCGCGTAGACGAAGTTCGGGATCTGGCTCGCCGTGGTCTCGTGGCCGGCGATCAGGATCCCGACGCACAGGTCGGCCAGCTCCAGCTCCGTGAGCCGGTCGCGCACGTCGCGCGCCTCGATCAGGGCCGTCATCAGGTCGTCCTGCGGCTGCTCGCGGTGCTGCGCGATCAGGCCCGACATGTACGCGCGCAGCTCTTCGCGGTTGCGCTGGAACTCCTCGGCGGTCAGGCCGCTCGTGGTCAGCGCGGCGTCGCTCCACACGCGGAACTTCGGGCGGTCCTCGGTCGGCACGCCGAGCAGCTCACAGATCACCGCGACGGGGATCGGCAGCGCATATGCGTCGACCAGGTCGGCGGGCTGCCCGGCCGCCTTCATGTCCTCGATCAGCCCGGTCGCCAGCTCCTCGACGCGCGGCCGCAGCAGCTCCACGCGCCGGACGGTGAACGCCTTCGCGACGAGCGTGCGCAGCCGCGTGTGGTCCGGCGGGTCCATGGTGAGGATGCCGCCCGGACGCCGGTGCGCGGCCATCCGCGGCTCGTCCTTCTGCTCCGACATCGCGCGTGAGAACCGCCGGTCGCCCAGCACGAGCCGGGCGTCGGCGAACCGCGTGGCGAGCCAGGCGGGCTCACCGTGCGGCATCTGCACGCGGATCATGCCCTCCGCGTCACGGGCGGCGGCATACGCCGCGTTGAGCGTGAGCCCCGCCTCTTCGTTGAACGGGTACGCAAGCGGCTCCGACTGCGTGGTGGTCATGTGGAGAACTCCCAATCTGACGGAAAGTCCGGTTTGTAAGCGCGCGCTTACAACCACCGTACCGAGTCGGCCGCAGCTTGTCAGCCGCTGCGCAGCGGAAGATCAACGTGACTGTCCGTGACCACCGGTGGGCGCGCTCGAACCCCGCCCGTGCCTGGCGAGTTACCGCGGGCCGTCCCCCCGGGTGTGGCCGCCGGTGAAATTCCCCGTCCCGGGGTCGAGGTGCCCGTGCATCACCTGCTCGTGCACAGCCGCCGGGATGGCCGGTGGCTCGGGCGCGGTCCCGGTCCACTCCCCCAGGTCACCGCCGCCGGCGACGACCTCGTCCAGGAACTCGCGCACGGGCAGCGAAGACGGCGGGAGGAACGCCGCCAACCCGTTGCGCGGCACGGCGATCACACTCGGGATGCACGCCTTGTCGAAGTCCCCGTCCTCGAGGAAAGCGACGCTGTTGAACGGCACGATCCACGCCAGTTCGTGCTCCGACACGTATTCCTCTTCCACGACGAGCCGCCCGACCACGGGGTGGATGAGCTCCGGGCCGACCTGGTCGGCGATGAACCGCGTCGCGATCGCCACGGCATCGTGTTTCTGCATGTCTTCCGCCTGTCCGAATCAGCCGTTGAAGTGCTGGTCTGCCTTGAGCCAGTCCTGATAGACGTCGTCGATGTTGTTTCCCGCGGCCGGGGTCGGCACCGGGTTCGGCGCGGGTGGGGGCGCCGGCGCCGCGGCCGGCGGGGGCGTCCACCCGGGCGGCGGGCCCTGCGCGCCGTGCGTCGGCGGGTCGTAGCGGAAGTACTGCAGGTTTCGTGGGTCGGTGTCCAGCTTGCCGAGCTTGCCCGACTGCCCGTCGAGGAAAACGACGCCCTTGTCCGTGTTGACCACGTTCATCACGTGGGAGCTGCGGTCGTCGCGGTGGACGATGACGTAGCCCTTGCTGCCGGGGTGCTCGCTCGCCTTGTCGATGACCTGGTCCCAGTTGTCCAGGTCCTCCGGGCGCCCGGCGTTGGGGTTCTTCTGCCGCAACGGGTGGTTCGGCCCGACCGCGGTCCCGATCGTCTGGTCCTCGGGCAGCTTGGGGGCGGGCTTGACCTTGCCGCCCAGCATGTCATCGACGGACGTGATGGCCAGCGTGCAGTTCTTCCCGTCCTTGGTCGGGTTCAGCTTGTTGAGGTTCGGGTAGTACTTGCTCGCGAAATTGCCCGCGCCGAGGGTGTCGGCGTTGATCGACGGCTTGGTCGTCCCACCCGGGCCGGCTGAAGCCTTCACCTTGTTGCCGGGCACGAAGACACCACCGACCTTGTTGAAGAAGGAGCTGGTGGTATCGCCGAGGCCGTGCACCGGCGAGTCGACGGGGTCGGGGCTGCGGGGCGGCGGAGATTTCGGGGCGTCCGCGCCCGCGCCGGACGTGTGGGTGGTGTCGCCCGACTTCGGGGTACCGCCGCCTCCGCCCGACTTGGGTGTGCCGCCGCCTCCGCCTGACTTCGCCGGCGGGGGCGTGAAGTCGGATCCCGAGCCGGTGTAGCCCGAGCCGCCGGGCGTGTCGTCGGCCGACTTCGCGGCGGGCGGCGGGGTGTAGTCCTTCGGCGAGCCTTCGTAGCCGGACGCCTTGGTCGAGTCGTCCGCGCCCGACTTGCCCGGGGGTGGGGTGTAGTCCTTCGGCGTGCCCTCGTAGCCGCCGCCCTTGGGCGCGCCACCGCCGTCACCGGCGGTTTTCACCGGCGGGGCCGTCGGGGTGCCGCTGAGGTCCTTGGTCTTCGGCGGCGGGGCGACCTTGCCGCCCTTGAGGCCTTTCAGCGCCTTGCCCGCGTCCTCGAACAGCGTCCCGGCCTTCTTCAGCAACGGCACCAAGGCCTTGAGCGCCTTCACCAGCTTCGTCACGAGGCCCGTGATCTGCGACGCCGTCTTCGCGACGGCGCCGGCGACCTGCGGAACCACCCACGCCAGCCCGATGCCGAGCGTGAACACCACCTGCAGCGCCCAGCTGATCAGGTGCCCGATGAGCTCGGAGATGATGTCGCGCACGAGCGTCCGGACGGCGGCGACCACTTCACCCGCGGTCTTGACCCCGGACGACGCGCCCTCGGTGCCCTTCTGCGCGGACTGCAGCAGCGTGCCGATGTCCTGCGCACGCTGCCGGTACGCGTCCGACGCGGAGCCCGACCACGACTGCAGGTCGGCGTTCACGGCGTCGGTCAGGTCCGAGGCCACACTGCCGAGCTCTTTGGCGACGTTCGCCCACGTCTCGGACTGCGCCTTGATCTGGTCGGCATTGCCGGTGAGGCCGTTGAGCGCGTCCTTGAGCGGTCCGACGTGCTCCATGAGCCACGACACACCCGCGGCCAGGATCGCGCCGAAGGGGTCCATCGCGACCGACAACGCGTCGAGCGCGGTCCCCACCGCCCCCATAGCGACCGACGCCCAGTCGCCCGACTCGATGGCCGTCGAGAGGTCGTTCGCGGTCTCCAGCAGCGAAATCCCCGAATACGCCTTGGTCGAATCCACGGTCGGCGCAATCAGCGGATTGCTCATGCGGTGTCTCCTCGTGCCCTGAACTTGATCTCATCTCATCACGGCCGCACGGGGGCCGTCGGTTCACCACAGTGATGTGTCGCCGCGCACAAACCCACCCGAATGAGTGCACGATCGACCCTGCCCGCCCGCGTGACGCGGCGCCGATGCGCCCTCACCACTCGCAGTGCGGTTAACCTCGTGCGCGAACGGGAGGCGTCATGACCGCAGAATCGCACGCCCGGAAGCGAGACGCCGCGGCGACGAAAGCGGCGCTGCTCGACGCCGCCGAACAACTCTTCGCCGAGCGCGGCTTCGACCGCACCACCGTGCGCGACATCGCCAGGCGCGCGGGCGCGAACCAGGCGCTGCTGTTCCGCTACTTCGGCAGCAAAGAAGCCCTCTTCGAGTCCGTCATGACCCGCGGCGGCTTCGCCCAGCTGGAGGCGACCCCGCCCGAGCACCTGTTCGCCGAAACCCTGCGCAGCCTCCTCAAGGACGACTCCGAACGCCGCGACCGCTCCCTGGAGACCTACCTGCGCTCCACCGGCACCGACGGCGCCGGCGCCGCCCTGCGCGACCAGCTCGGCGAGGAATACGCCCGCGCCCTGGCCTCCCTCACCGACGAGCCCGACGCCGCCCTCCGCGCCGACCTCGCGCTGGCCTGGCTGCTCGGCATCGGCCTCGTCCGCGCGGTCACCCACAAGGACCCCCTGGCGAGCGCCTCGCCGGAAGACGTGGCCCGGTTGACGGGGCCGGCGGTCCGGACGTTGCTGGAGCGCAGCGAATAAGCCGGAGCAGCACCGCGAGCGGGTCCAGCTCAGTCACGCGGCTGACCGGACCATTCCGACCATGGCGCCGGCCCTCGGCTCGTTCGCCGAAACCTGGCGGGGCACCGGCTAACGCAACGCCCGCCGCAGGAACTCCGCCAGGTGCACCGCCTTTCGGCCCGACTCCTGCGCGATCTGCGTCCGGCAGCTGAACCCGTCGGACAACACCACAGTGGACTCCGCGGCCCCTCGCACCGCCGGCAGCAAGCGGTCCTCCGCCACGGCCTTGGACACCTCGTAGTGTCCCTTCTCGAACCCGAAGTTCCCGGCCAGCCCGCAGCACCCCGAGTCCAGCGTCGTGTTGCGCACGCCCGCCGCCGCCATAGCCGCTTCGTCGGCGGCGAAGCCGAGCACGGCGTGCTGGTGGCAGTGGACCTGTGTGATCGTCTCGACGTCGAGCGACACCTCCAGCGGCTTCGGCGCGTCGGCCAGCAGCTCGGCGAACGTCCGGGTTCGCGAGGCCAGCAGCTCGCCGACGGGATCGCCGGGCAGCAAAGCCGCCAGGTCACCTCGGAACAGCGCCGTGCAGCTCGGCTCCAGGCCCGCCACCTCGTAGCCGGCTTCGAGATACGGCCGCAGCACCGTCAACGTCCGCTGCAGCACGCGCTTCGCCACGTCCAGCTGGCCCGTCGACACCCACGTCAGTCCACAGCAGACACCGCGGTCGGGCAGGACCACGTCGTACCCGGCCGCCGTGAGCACCTCGGTCGCGGCTTCGAGCACGTCCGGCGTGAGGTAGTTGTTGAACGAGTCCGGCCACAGCACCACCCGCCGCTCACCCGTCGCCCAGCGGCGCAAGTCGCGACGGGCCCGCGTGAACGGCACGGTGGCAAACGTGGGCAGGTCGCGTTCGGCCGCGATGCCGCCCAACCGCTTCAGCGGCCCGGCAGCCCAGCGGCGGCGAGAGAAGAAGTTCGCCACGCGCGGCGCGAGCGACACCGCGCGAAGCCACATCGGCAGCCAGCCCATCGAGTAGTGCGACGCCGGGCGCCGCCGCCCGCGGTAGTGCTGGTGCAGGAACTCGGCCTTGTAGGTGGCCATGTCGACGTCCACCGGGCAGTCGGACAGGCAGCCCTTGCACGACAGGCACAGATCCAGCGCCTCGGCGACCTCCTCGGACGCCCAGCCGTCCTTGATCACCTCGCCGTTCACCATCTCGGCCAGCAGATGTGCGCGTCCGCGCGTGGAATGTCGTTCTTCGCGCGTCGCGCGGTAACTCGGGCACATCACACCACCGCCACTGGTGTTGCGGCACTTCCCGACGCCGACGCACCGCCGCATCGCCTGGCCGAAGCTGCCGCGGTCCTCGGGGTAACCGAGCACCGTCACGTCTTCGAGCGCGAGCGGCGCGCGGCGCACACGCAAGTCGGCGTCCACCGGCCGCGGGTCCACGATGATGCCGGGGTTCATCCGGCCCTCCGGGTCGAAGATCGCCTTGAACCGCCCGAACAACGCCATCATCTCCGGGCTGTACATGCGGCCCAGCAGCTCCGAACGCGCCTGCCCGTCGCCGTGCTCGCCGGACAGCGAACCGCCGTGTGCGGCGACGAGATCCGCGGCCTGCTCCAGGAACTTCCGGAATTGCGCCTTCCCCGGCGTGGACAGCAGGTCGAAGTCGAGCCGCAGGTGCAGACAGCCCTCGCCGTAGTGGCCGTAGACCACGCTGCGGCGGCCGTGCTCGCGCATCAGCTCCTTGAACCCCCGCAGGTACGAG
Organism: Amycolatopsis sp. NPDC051372; assembly: GCF_040682095.1. NCBI lineage: Bacteria > Bacillati > Actinomycetota > Actinomycetes > Pseudonocardiales > Pseudonocardiaceae > Amycolatopsis > Amycolatopsis sp. NPDC051372. Next base: position 110,502 of record NZ_JBFBAF010000013.1, on the reverse strand, counting down.
CCGAGCTGCTCGGGCGGCACCGCGGCATCCTCCCAGCCGGGCCAGGCTTCCGCGCCGTCGGCCAGCCGCGTGGCCAACCCCGCCCCGTCCTCGCGGATACGCCACAACCGGCGCTGCGCCGCGGGGTCGTCGAGCACCACCGAACCCGTGAGCGCGCCACCCAGCGAAGCCGCCAGCTCCCGCGCCCGCGAAGCGGCTTCGGCCGGCGAGGAACCCGCCAGCTCCACGAAAAGCCACGCCCCGCCCGGCGGAAGTCCTTGCGCCCGACCGGGTTCCAGCATCGCGACGAGCTCCGCGTCCACGCCCTCGACGGTCAGCGGCGACCACGGCAGGATCCCCGGCACCGCGTCGGCCGCGTCGATGTCGGACGGGAAACCCAGCACCGCCAGCACGCGGTGCTTCGGCAGCTCGGCGAGTGCGACGGTCGCCCCCAGCACCGTCACGCACGTGCCCTCGCTGCCGACCAGCGCCTTGGCGACGTCGAACCCGTTCTCCGGCAACAGGTGCTCCAGCCCGTAGCCGGAGACGCGCCGGGAGAAGCTCGACAGTTCGGTGCGCAGCAAAGCGAGGTTGTCCCGCACCAGCGAACGCAGCTCGGTGAACACCCGACCCTCGGTGCCCGGAAGACCGGCCCGGGCGTCCGCTTCGGACGGTGTCGTCGGCCCGACCGTGAGCCGCGTGCCGTCGTAGAGGAGCACGTCGAGCTCACGCACGACGTCGACGGTCCGGCCCCACGCCACGGAGTGCGAACCGCAGGCGTTGTTGCCGATCATGCCGCCGATCGTGCAACGGCTGTGCGTGGACGGGTCCGGCCCGAACCGCAGCCCGTGCGGCGCGGCCACCGCCTGCAGGTCGTCGAGCACCGTGCCGGGCGCCACGCGCGCGAGCCGCGTTTCGGGATCGATCCACTCGATCCCGCGCACGTGCCGTGACGTGTCGACCACGATCCCCGGCCCGCACGCGTTCCCCGCGACACTCGTGCCCCCACCACGCGGCACCAGCGGCGCCCCGCGCTCGCGCGCCGCCGCGACGGCGGCGACCACGTCGTCCACCGTCTCCGGCAGCACCACGCCGAGCGGCACGTGGCGGTAGTTCGACGCGTCGGTGGTGTAGAGCGCCAGCGTGGCGGTGTCGCTGAGGATTCGCACGCCTTCCATTCAAGACACGCCGTCCTCCGGGCGGCACAGGGGGGACCCCGGAAAATCTCGACATCACCCCAGAGAACACGTGAAATGCACGACATCGGGCCTGTCGGGACGGAAACTGTCGGTGGTGCGGGTTCTACTGGAGCAGCGAAGGAAGGAGGCACCGCGATGCAAAGTGAAGACTCGAGTGAGCTGAACTACCGCGAGCGGGCCACCCTGAGAGCCGTCGCGTCGGGGCGGGCCGAGATCAGCTGCAGCTGCGAGCCAGACCTGTACGTCGACGGGTTGAGCTGTTGCGACCAGGCCACCACCCGCCGGCTCGTGCGGCGCGGGTTCATCGAGGCCGCGGCCGAAGGGCCGTGCGGCGAACTGGTGCTGGCCGTGCTGACCGCGGCCGGGATGGTGGCGCTGAACGAAGCCACTCGGTCCGGGGCGGTCACCGCCGCCTGAGCCGGCCGCGCACCGAGCGCGATTCCCGGCACCCCACGGCGGTTCCGCAGCGGAGGCGTCCGTCAGGAACGCACCCATTCCTCCCCGAGTTCGACAGCCTCCGCCGTTCCGCCGGTCAGGTCGGCCAGCCAGGCGGCGAACGCCGGTTCCTCACCGGGAGCCAGGCCGACCTCGAAGTGCGCCGACGCCTCGAACCGGGTGTCGTGCAGCACATACGACGAAGCACGCAGGTCGTTCTCCAGTCGGCCCGAGCGGGTGTAGTCCACCTCGACGTCGAACAGCAGCAGGCGCCGGTACTCGACCACGGACGCGGCGTCCAGCGCGTCGGACACCGCTTGCCCGTACGCGCGGATCAGACCTCCCGCGCCGAGCAGCACCCCGCCGAAGTGACGCGACACCACGGCGACCGTGTCGGTCACCTCGCGCCGGCGCAGCACCTCCAGCATGGGGACGCCCGCGGTGCCGGCCGGTTCGCCGTCGTCGCTGGAGCGCTGGGTACGGCCGCCCGCGCCGAGGACGAAGGCGTGGCAGTGGTGGCGCGCCGCCGGTTCGGCCTTGCGCCGGGCCGCGATCACGGCCCGCGCGGCCGCCTCGTCGGCCACCGGAGCGAGCGCGCAGAGGAACCGGGAGCGCTTGATCTCGATCTCATGCAGTACCGGGCTCGCCACGGAGAGATAACGATCAGCCATCGACGATTCGCCTCATGTGTCCAGTCAACCAGCTCCACCCGCGGCACAACCCGCGACCCGCGCAGCCGTTTGCGCAGGTCAGCGCGGCTACTGACCAGTGGTCGGGAGACGTGGCCCGACATATGGGCATACCCGCGGAGCCGTCAACGTAAGCGTGGCATTTCCCACCCGGGCGCAACGACATATGTCGAACACAGCGAATTCACACTATCGTCATAAGACCCGGCGAACCCGGGGGTAACACCACGCGCCCGGCCGGCCCCCCACCACACAGGCTGACCGAACCGCGCGTGCGCAGCCGCAGCGAACCGCTGCACCACCGAAGGACTGCTGCACCGACGAGAACAACAGCGCCGATCGTCAGGCAGAGCACTGGCGTAGAACGCGGCGCTGACGTAACTTGTGGCCGCCCAATGCTGTGCGGCTGTACCCGGAACCGCCCCTGCCGCAGCCCGGTCGATGTCGACCGAGCCGGCTTCAAGGGCGGTTTCCCCTTCTCGACTGACCATCGCGGTTCCGGACCACTTCGTTAACCGGTTCAGTGTCGAACCACCCGATGGAGTGAGTACCGGTCGCGCCAACGCCTTGGGAGGCGGCCAGCCGTGACCCACCGTTCCACTGCCGGTTCCACCGGTCTGTACGACCCCGCGTATGAGCACGACGCCTGCGGAGTCGCCTTCGTCGCCGATCTCGCCGGTCGCCGAGATCATCAGATCGTGGCGAAAGCCCTGGTCGCACTGCGGAACCTGGAGCATCGCGGAGCGCGCGGCGCCGAGCCCGACACCGGCGACGGCGCCGGATTGCTGATCCAGGTACCCGACGCGTTCTTCCGCGAGGTCGTGGACTTCACGCTGCCCGAAGAGGGCGCGTACGCCGTCGGCACCGCGTTCCTGCCCCGCGACGAGAAGCGCCGCGGCCGGGCCATGACCACCATCGAGCGGATCGCCGCCGAGGAGGACATGCGCGTGGTCGGCTGGCGCGAGGTGCCCGTGGACACCGCGCACTGCGGCCCGACCGCCGCCGAGACGCGCCCGCACCTCACACAGCTGTTCCTCGCCGGGCGCCGGCACAACCGCGACGGCCTCGGGCTCGAGCGGTCGGCCTTCTGTGTGCGCAAGCGCGCCGAGCACGAACTCGTGGACGATGACGTGTACTTCCCGTCACTGTCCTCGCGCACCATCGTCTACAAAGGAATGCTCACCGAGGACCAGGTCGAGCGGTTTTTCCTCGACCTGCAGGACGAGCGCGTGACGAGCGCCATCGGCCTCGTGCACTCCCGCTTCTCCACCAACACCTTCCCCTCGTGGCCGCTCGCGCACCCGTACCGCTATGTGGCACACAACGGCGAGATCAACACCCTCAAGGGCAACCGCAACTGGATGGACGCCCGCGAGGCCCTGCTGGAAACGGACCTCATCCCCGGCGACCTCAAACGCATCTACCCGGTCATCACGCGCGGCGCGAGCGACTCCGCCTCGTTCGACGAGGTGCTCGAACTGTTGCACCTGGGCGGCCGTTCGCTCCCGCATTCGGTCCTCATGATGATCCCCGAGGCCTGGGAGAACCACCAGGAAATGGACCCCGCCCGGCGGGCCTTCTACGAGTTCCACTCCACGCTCATGGAGCCGTGGGACGGACCGGCGCTGGTGGCGTTCACCGACGGCGCGCAGATCGGCGCGGTCCTCGACCGCAACGGCCTGCGCCCCGGCCGCTACTGGGTCACCGACGACGGCCTCGTCGTGCTCGCCTCCGAGGTCGGCGTGCTGGAGCTGGACCAGTCGACGATCGTGCGCAAGGGCCGGCTGGAGCCGGGCCGCATGTTCCTCGTGGACACGGTCGAGGGCCGGATCATCGAGGACGAGGAGATCAAGGGCCAGCTCGCCACCGCGCACCCGTACGACGAGTGGGTGGAGGGCGGCCTGCTGCGCCTGGAAGAACTGCCCGAGCGCGACCGCGAGGTGCCGCTGCACGCCGCGCTCGTGCGGCGTCAGCAGTCCTTCGGCTACACCGAGGAAGAGCTCGAGGCCATCCTCGAGCCGATGGCCCGCACCGGTGCGGAGCCGATCGGCTCCATGGGCAACGACTCGCCGCTCGCGCCGCTGTCTTCGCGTTCACGGCCGTTGTTCGACTACTTCATCCAGCTCTTCGCTCAGGTCACGAACCCGCCACTCGACTCGATCCGCGAAGAGCTCATCACGGCGCTCGGGACGCAGGTCGGCGCCGAACCGAACCTGCTCGTGGCCAACGCGGCGTCGTGCCGGCGCATCGTGCTGCCGTTCCCGGTGCTGGACAACGACCAGCTCGCCAAGCTCGTGCACGTCAACGACGACGGCAACCTGCCAGAGTTCCAGGCCGTGACGGTGCTCGGCCGCTACAACGTCCATGGCGGCGGCGAAGCGCTCGTTCAGCGGCTCGACGAGATCCGTTCCGAGGTGTCCGAGGCCATCGAGGACGGCGCGCGGCTGATCGTGCTGTCCGACCGCGGCGTCGACGAGAACCACGCGGCCATCCCGTCGCTGCTGCTGACCGGCGCCGTGCACCACCACCTCGTGCGGGAGAAGACACGCACGCAGGTGGGCCTCATCGTCGAGGCCGGCGACGCGCGCGAGGTGCACCACATCGCGCTGCTTGTCGGGTACGGCGCGGCCGCGGTCAACCCTTACCTCGCGATGGCGACGGTCGAGGAAATGGCCCACCAGGGCCTGATCCCGGGCGTCACGGCGAAGCAGGCGACCGCGAACCTGATCAAGGCGCTCGGCAAGGGCGTGCGCAAGACGATGTCCAAGATGGGCGTCTCGACAGTCGCCTCCTACACCGGTGCGCAGATCTTCGAGGCCGTGGGCCTGGGTGCCGACATCGTCGACACCTGCTTCACCGCCACCACCTCGCGGCTCGGCGGCGTCGGGTTCGACACGATCGCCGACGAGGTCGAGCAGCGCCACCGCCGCGCGTTCCCGGGTGACGGTGTGCGCGCGAGCCACCGCGAGCTGGAGACCGGCTCGGACTACCAGTGGCGCCGCGAAGGCGAGCCGCACCTGTTCAACCCGCAGACCGTGTTCAAGCTGCAGCACTCCACGCGCAGCGGGAAGTACGAGGTCTTCAAGGAGTACACGAAGGCCGTCAACGACCAGTCCGAGAAGCTGCAGACGCTGCGCGGGCTGTTCGACTTCAAGACCGGCGAGCGCCCGCCCGTGCCGATCGAGGAGGTCGAACCGGTCTCGGAGATCGTGAAGCGCTTCGCGACCGGCGCCATCTCCTACGGCTCGATCTCGATGGAGATGCACCAGACGCTGGCGATCGCGATGAACCGCCTCGGCGGCAAGTCCAACACCGGCGAAGGCGGCGAGGACGCCGAACGGCTCTACGACCCCGAGCGCCGCTCCGCGGTGAAGCAGGTCGCTTCGGGCCGTTTCGGCGTGACGAGCGAGTACCTCGTGAACGCCGACGACATCCAGATCAAGATGGCGCAGGGCGCGAAGCCCGGTGAAGGCGGGCAGCTGCCCGGCGCGAAGGTGTACCCGTGGATCGCGAAGACGCGGTACTCGACGCCCGGTGTCGGCCTGATTTCCCCGCCGCCGCACCACGACATCTACTCGATCGAGGATCTCGCCCAGCTGATCCACGACCTGAAGAACGCCAACCCGGCCGCGCGCATCCACGTGAAGCTCGTGTCCGAGGTCGGCGTCGGCACGGTCGCGGCGGGTGTGTCCAAGGCGCACGCCGACGTGGTCCTCATCTCGGGCCACGACGGCGGCACCGGCGCGTCGCCGCTCTCGTCGATCAAGCACGCGGGCGGTCCGTGGGAGCTGGGCCTGGCCGAGACGCAGCAGACGCTGTTGGCCAACCGCTTGCGCGACCGCATCGTGGTGCAGACCGACGGGCAGCTCAAGACCGGCCGCGACGTCGTGATCGCCGCGCTGCTCGGCGCCGAGGAGTTCGGTTTCGCGACCGCGCCGCTGGTGGTTTCGGGCTGCATCATGATGCGCGTGTGCCACCTCGACACCTGCCCGGTGGGCGTCGCGACGCAGAACCCCAAGCTGCGCGAGAAGTTCAGCGGCAAGGCCGAGTACGTGGTGAACTTCTTCGAGTTCATCGCCCAGGAAGTGCGGGAGTACCTGGCGGAGCTGGGTTTCCGGTCGATCGAAGAGGCGGTGGGCCGCGCCGAGGTGCTCGACAAGCGCAAGGCCGTGGACCACTGGAAGGCGGCCGGGCTCGACCTGTCGCCGATCTTCCACGTGCCGGAGCTGGCCCCGCGCGCGGCGCGCCACCAGGTCGTGAAGCAGGACCACGGGCTCGACAAGGCGCTGGACAACACGCTGATCCAGCTCGCCGAGGGCGCGCTCTCCTCGGGTGACAAGGTGCGGCTGGAGCTGCCGGTGCGCAACGTCAACCGCACCGTCGGCACCATGCTGGGCTCGGAGCTCACGAAGAAGTGGGGCGGTGAGGGCCTGCCGGACGACACGATCGACGTGACGTTCACCGGTACCGCGGGCCAGTCGTTCGGCGCGTTCGTGCCGAAGGGCATCACGCTGCGGCTCATCGGCGACGGCAACGACTACGTCGGCAAGGGCCTCTCGGGCGGACGGCTGATCGTGCGCCCGCCCAAGGAGGTCTCCTTCGCGGCGGAGGACCACATCATCGCGGGCAACGTGATCGCCTACGGCGCCACGAGCGGCGAGATCTTCATCCGTGGCAAGGTCGGCGAACGGTTCTGCGTGCGCAACTCGGGCGCGCTGGCCGTCGTCGAAGGCGTGGGCGACCACGGCGGCGAGTACATGACGGGCGGGCGAGTGGTGGTGCTCGGCGCCGTCGGGCGCAACTTCGCGGCCGGCATGTCCGGCGGCATCGCCTACGTGCTCGACCTGCCGGCGCACCGCGTGAACCCGGAGATGGTCGACATCGACCCGCTCGACGCCGACGACACCGACTTCCTGCGCGAGACCGTGGAGAAGCACTACAACGAAACGGAGTCCGCGGTCGCGCGCGAGCTGCTCGCCGACTGGGACGCCGCCGTCGACCGGTTCGGCAAGGTCATGCCGAAGGACTACAAGCGCGTGCTCGCCGCTCAGGTTCAGGCGGAGCGGGATGGGCGCGATGTGAACGAGGCGATCATGGAGGCCGCACATGGCTGACCCCAAGGGCTTTCTGACCACCACCCGTGAAGAACCGAAGCGCCGTCCGGTCGATCTTCGGCTGATGGACTGGCGTGAGGTCTACGAGGACTTCGCGTCGACCAAGCTGGAGAAGCAGGCCGGGCGGTGCATGGACTGCGGTATCCCGTTCTGCCACCAGGGCTGTCCGCTCGGGAACCTGATTCCCGAGTGGAACACGCTGGTGTGGCGGGAAGACTGGCGCGAGGCGGCCGAGCGGCTGCACGCGACCAACAACTTCCCGGAGTTCACCGGCACGCTGTGCCCGGCGCCGTGCGAGACCGCGTGCGTGCTCGGCATCAACGACGACCCGGTGACGATCAAGCGCGTCGAGATCTCCATCATCGACCGGGCTTTCGCCGAAGGCTGGGTCACGCCGCAGATCCCGGTGGCGAAGACGGGCAAGAAGGTCGCCGTCGTCGGGTCCGGGCCGTCCGGGCTGGCCGCGGCGCAGCAGCTCACGCGAGCGGGCCACAGCGTGGTGGTCTACGAGCGGGCCGAGAAGATCGGCGGGCTGCTGCGCTTCGGCATCCCCGAGTTCAAGATGGAGAAGTTCCGCCTCGACCGCCGGCTCGACCAGATGCGGGCCGAGGGCACCGAGTTCCGGACGTCGGTGAACGTCGGCGTGGACGTCACCGTCGAACAGCTGCGCTCGAACCACGACGCGGTGGTGCTCGCCGGCGGCGCGACCGCGTGGCGCGACCTGCCGATCGACGGCCGCGAGCACGACGGGATCCTCCAGGCGATGGAGTTCCTGCCGCCGGCCAACCGCGTCGCGTCGGGTGACCTCGACGAGGTCGAGTACTCCGCCGAGGGCCTCGACGTCGTGGTCATCGGCGGCGGCGACACGGGCGCGGACTGCGTCGGCACGTCGCACCGCCAGGGCGCTCGTTCGGTCACGCAGCTGGAAATCATGCCGCGGCCGCCCGAGGCCCGTTCGGACGCGCACCCGTGGCCGACGTACCCGATGATCTACCGGGTTTCCTCGGCCCACGAAGAGGGCGGCGAGCGCCTGTACTCCGTGAACACGCAGGAGTTCCTGGCCGACGCGGACGGTCGCGTGCGCGCGCTCAAGCTCGTGGAGGTGCGCAACGAGGGCGGCAAGTTCGTCCCGGTCGAGGGGAGCGAGAACGAGCTGCCCGCGCAGCTCGTGCTGCTGGCGATGGGCTTCGTCGGCCCTCAGCACTCGGGCCTGCTGGAGGACCTCGGCGTCGACCTCGACCAGCGCGGCAACGTCGCGCGCGACAAGGACTTCCGCACGAGCGTCGACAACGTCTTCGTCGCCGGCGACATGGGCCGCGGCCAGTCGCTGATCGTGTGGGCCATCGCCGAGGGCCGCTCGTGCGCCGCCGGCGTCGACGCCTTCCTCACCGGCCGGGCCTTCCTCCCGGCCCCGATCGCGCCGACGGACCGGCCGATCGCGTGACCCCGTGGTGGGCGCACCAACGTTGCTGCGTCCGCCACGACCCCCTCAGCCCGAGGCAGGCGCACCAGCGTTGTTGCGCCTGCCTTGTCCTCAGTGGACCGTCCGCGGTCCGCCCCGGTCCCGGGTGGTCACGGCAACGGCGCCGTGTCCGCCCGGCCCGAGGTGTCCGCCCGGCCCGAGGTGCGCGCCTGGGCGAAGTGTCCGCCCGGCCCGAGGTACGCGCGCAGGCGTTGTGCGCGCCTGGGCAAAGCGCGCCAGGCAATCCCCTTACCTGGCTGGGCAAACCCCCACCCTCCCGAGGGGGCGTCCCGGCTCCAGTCTATCGACTACCCCCGACAAAACCCGTGGCCAAGCCGAAAACGGGCCGAGCTGTCCACAACTCGGTATGCCTGTGGACAAGCCGCGCAAACGTGTGCGCCGGCCTGAACCACGCCGAGCCCCGCGCCGGGAAGCCCGCCCGCGAAATCACCGGCCACGCAACAGATCCAACGCCAGCAACGCCGCACCGAGCCGCCCTGCTTCGTCACCCAGCGAGGCCACCCGAAGTTCCGGCATCCGCTGGAAAGTCAGCGCCGAAGCCAGGTAGTCGCGCACCGGATCGAGCACGTAGTCGGCCGCGGTGAACAGCCCGCCGCCCAGCACGATCACCTCCGGCGCCAGCAACGTCAGCAGCGTCCGCAAGCCGTGGCCGAGGCCGTCGAGCGCGTCGGACACCACGGCGACTGCGGCTTCGTCGCCGTGGCGCGCGGCGTCGACCACGGGCTGCGCACCGTCGGCGGGGCGGCCGGTCCGTTCGGTGTAGCGACGTGCGATGGCCGAGGCCGACGAGATCGCCTCGAGGCAGCCCGTGGCGCCGCAGCCGCAGACGATGCGGTGGCCCACGTCGATGTGGCCGATCTCGCCGGCCAGCCCGTGGGCCCGGTAGAGGCGCCCGTCGAGCAGCATCGCGGCCGCGATCCCCGTGCCCACGGCGATGAACGCCGCGTCGGTGCAGCCCTTCCCCGCGCCCACGCGGAACTCCGCCAGCCCACCGGCGCTCACGTCGTGGCCGAACGCCACCGGCAGCCCCAGCCGGTTCTCCAGCAGGTCGCCGAACGGCACGTCGCGCCAGTCGAGGTTGGCCGAGAACCGGGCGACGCGCGCCTGTTCGTCGACGATGCCGGGCACCACGACGCCGACCGCGCCCGGCGAGCCCGTGCCGGCCTGCTCCGCGAGCGAAGAGACGACATCGGCCACCTGCTCGGCCAGCGCCGTTCCGTCCGCGCTCTTCGCCGTGGGCACCCGGGTCGTCGCGAGCGCGTTGAGTTCCGCGTCGAGCAGGGCCGCCTTCACGGTCGTGCCGCCCACGTCCAATGCCGCCACCAATTCAGCCATACCGTGATTCTCACATCGGGCACCTCACATCGATGTGACATTGACGGGCGGTAGCACAGCAACCTACGCTCGGTCAGCCAGACGACGAGTTCCGGAACGCGGTGAGAATCCGCGCGGTCGCGCCACTGTGACCCCTCGACGAATTTCGAGGGGAAGCCAGACCCGGACCCGTCGTGTCGCTCCCGATGAGGCCGCGAAAAGCCCGAGGAGGCACAGTGACCACCCCCGCAGCACCCGCCGTCGCCACACCGATCCCCGTCCGGATCCCCGTCCGCCAGATCGTTCCGTGGGCAGTGCTGGTGGGCCTGCTCGCCCTCATCGCCCTCTACTTCGTGAGCGCCGAACAGGGCGCCACCGCGGTGTTCGCCAACATGTACGTGCACGAGTTCGTGCACGACGGCCGGCACCTGCTCGCGTTCCCCTGCCACTGAGGCGGGCGAACCACCGTGATGAGGTCCCTGCTGGTCCGCGGCATGCTCGCGGGCCTGATCGCCGGCGTGCTCGCGTTCGTCTTCGCCTACCTGTTCGGCGAGCCGTCGGTCAACAGTGCCATCGGCATCGAGGAGGCCGGCTCCGCCGCGCACTCCCACACCCACGACCCGGCCGCCGGCCAGGGCACTGGCGAGGCTGCCCAGCCGGCCGAGGAGCCCGAAGAAGAGCTGGTGCCGCGCGACATCCAGAGCACCGTCGGCCTGCTGACCGGCGTGCTCGTCTACGGCGTCGCGATCGGCGGGCTGTTCTCGCTGGCCTTCGCGTTCGTCTACGGCCGCATCGGCTCACTGCGCCCCCGCGTGACCACGGCGCTGCTCACCGCGGGTGCGTTCGGCGTGGTGTTCTTCGTGCCGTTCCTCAAGTACCCGGCCAACCCGCCCGCGGTGGGCCAGCCGGGCACCATCGGGGAACGCACCGAGCTGTACTTCGGCTTCGTCGCCGTCTCCCTGCTCGCGGGCATCCTCGCCACGGTGTTCGGCCGCAAGCTCGCCGACCGCCTCGGTGCGTGGCGCGGCGGCCTGCTGGCCTGCGCCGGTTACGTCGTGGTGATGGCCGTGGTCGCGTGGCTGATGCCGGTGATCGACGAGGTGCCGCCGACGTTCCCGGCGTCCACGCTGTGGAGCTTCCGCACCGCGTCCATGGGCACGCAGGTGACGCTGTGGCTCACCCTCGGCCTGTGCTTCGGCTTCTTCGCGGAGAAGGTACTGAAGCCCTCCCAGAAGGCCGTCGCAGCAGCCGTCTGAGGGCCCGGGTCACCAGTCCAGGTCGCCGGTCATTTCACGCCGTCCAGTCGGGGTGGTTCGGCATCGCCGGGGTGGTGGAGCCGTACAGCCAGTCGTGGAAGAACGCGCCCAGGTCGCGGCCGGAGACGCGTTCGGCCACGGCGACATAGTCCTGCGTCGCGGCCGGGCGGCCTTGGAACTCGTCGAAGAAGGTGCGTTCGATGCGGTCGAAGGTCGCCGGGCCGACGAGGCTGCGCAGCGCGTACAGCGTGAGCTTGCCGCCGAGGTCGGTGCCGAACATGACGCCCGTGGCGGAGCTCTGCTGGGCGACCGGGCCGTTCTGCTTCAGGATCTCGTTGTTCTGCGAGTAGCCGGACTTGGCCTTCTCGTCGAACGGTTTCCCGCCGTGTTCGGAGTCGTAGAGGTCCTGGTAGAAGGTGGCGTGGCCCTCGCTGAGCCACATGTCGTCCCAGTGCCGCACCGGCACGGCGTCACCGAAGTACTCGTGCGTCAGCTCGTGCGCCATGGTCGAGACCTCGCTGGGGTATTCGAGGGCCAGGGCGCTGTAGGTCGGCATCGCCGCGGTCTCCAGCGCGACACCGCCACCGTAGAGGCGGTTGACGCCGAGGGCGCCGGCGCTCGCGTACGGGTACGGGCGGCCCAGGCGCTGCTCCAGCCACGCGATGATCTCCGGGGTCTTGCGAGCGGTGTCGAGCGCGGCCGGTTTCGCCGCCGTGGTCACGTAGCTGCGCACCGGCAGGCCGTGCGGGCCCACCTGGTCGACCTCGGTGAAGTGGCCGGCCGCGAGCTGCACGACGTCGGTGGCCGTGGGCCGGTCGACGCGGAACACCGAGGTCACCCGGTCGCCCGCACGGTGCTTTCCGACGAGCGTGCCGCTGCCGACGCCCTGGACGTCGGCCGGTGTCGTGATCCGCAGGGTGTAGGTGGCCGGGTCGCCGGGAACGTCGTCGGAGGGGAAGACCGCGTGCTCACGGTCGGTCTGCCCCATCACCGCGAAGCCGTCCGGGGTGTTCTGCCACACGCCCACGGCCTCGGCGAGGTCGGGCGGCAGCGGGAACTTCACCGTGGGCGAGGCCGGGCTCTTCGCGCGGTCCGCGACGTAGCCGATCCGCACGGTGAACGGCACACCTTTGCGCACCGGCCGCACGGGCGTGACCACCAGCTTTTCGCCCTGCACCACGAACTTCGCGGCCGCGCCGTCGACCTCGACCGTCCGGATCTCGCCCACGGCCGAGTCGAGCCCGAAGGAAGACAGCGACTGCGTGGCGACGGCCCGCATCGTCACCGCCGCGTCCATCGTGGTCACCCCCGGCCGGTAGTCGAGGGAGACGTCGTAGTCGCGGGCGTCGTAGCCGCCGTTGCCGAGCCCTGGGAACAGCCGCTCGCCCGCGCTCAGTGCGCCGGGAGACGCGGGATCAGCCGTGGCAGCGGTCGCGGTGCCGGCGGCCAGCACCGCGGCGAGCCCTGCCACCGCTGCGGTTTTCACGATCGTTTTCGCCATGCGGTCCACCTTGCCGAGGCCGCCGCCGCGCGCACATCAGCCAGGCAGCTCGAACGGGCTAACCGGAAAGTCGTACGGTGATCGCCGTGCGACTGCTACTGCTCGACGCTTGCCTGGCGATCGCGGTCGCGGGCGCGCTCGTGCTGGAGGCGCTCGCCGGCGTGACCCGGCCCCCGCTGTGGCAGCTCACGATCGTGGCCGTGCTGGTCCTGTTGGTGCTGCGGCGCCGGTTCCCCCTGGTCACGATGCTCGCGTTGGCAGTGCTGGCCTGGTTCGAGCCGACGACGGAGATCGCCATGATCTTCACGCTCTACACGGTCGCCGCGCTTCGCGGGCCGAAGTGGCCGACGGCGGTCGCGGTGGGCGCCGACCTGGTACTGGCGCTGGCCACCTACCGGCCCGACGACCTCCAGGGCTGGGAGATCGTGGGCTTCGTCCTGGCCCTGACGCTGCTCCTGCCGCTGCTCGCGGGCCTGTGGATGCACCAGCGCGCCGTGCTCGTCGACGCGCTGCACGACCGCGCGGACCAGGCCGAACGCACTCGCGACCTGCTCGCCGAGCGCGCCGTGACGGCCGAGCGCAGGCGGATCGCGCGCGAGATGCACGACGTGGTGGCCCACCGCGTGAGCATCGTCGCGTTGCAGGCCGGAGCGTTGTCCGTGCGCGCGCCCAACGACGAGACCGCCCGGCTCGCCGAGGTGATCCGCGAGTCGAGCGCCGCCGCACTCACCGAACTGCGCGACATCCTGCGGGTGCTGCGCGAGGACGAGACCGAGCCGAAAGCACTGCCGAGCCCCACGCTCGACGGCGTCGCGCAGCTGGCCGGCGACCTCGCCGCGGCCGGCGCGGACGTCGACGCCGAGGTGCCCGATCCCCTGCCGCAGGTGCCGGAAAAGGTGGGCCGGGCGGCGTACCGGATCGTGCAGGAGTCGCTGACCAACGCGGCGAAACACGCACCGGGCGCGCCGATCCGCGTCCGGCTGTCGCTGGACAGCGGCAAGCTCGTGGTCGAGGTGGCCAACGCCCTCGGCGCCTCGGCGGGCCTGCCCGGCGCGGGCTACGGCGTGATCGGCATGCGCGAGCGCGTGACGCTGGCCGGCGGCGCGCTGCGCGTCGGCCCTGACGGTTCGGGTGACTACGTGGTGCGCGCGGTGTTCCCGCTCGCCGGCGGCGCGTGAGATGAGGAGGACGCTGCGGTGATCAAGGTCGTGCTGCTGGACGACGAGGTGCTCGTGCGCAGCGGCATCCGGATGATTCTCGAGTCGGATCCGGAGATCCGCGTGGTCGCGGAGGCGGGCGACGGTACGGGCGTCGCCGAGCTCGTCGCGCGGCATCAGCCTGACGTCGTGCTCACCGACATCCAGATGCCCGGCGTCGACGGCCTCGAGGTGACCCGCGTGGTCACGGCGCTGCCCGAGGCGCCGTCGGTGGTCGTGCTGACCACGTTCGACCTCGACGAGTACGTGCACACCGCATTGCGCCGCGGCGCCACCGGGTTCCTGCTCAAGGACACGCCACCACGCGACCTGGTGAGCGCCGTGCACGTGGTGCGCCGCGGCGAGGCGATGCTGTCGCCGGCCATCACGCGGCGGCTGCTCGGCGAGTTCGCCTCAGGCGGGGCCACGGAGAGCGCGAAGGCGCGGCTGACTGCGTTGACCTCGCGCGAGCGGGAGGTCGCGGTGGCTGTGGCGGAGGGCTGGAGCAACGCGGTGATCGCCACCCATCTCGGTGTGAGCGAGGCCACGGTGAAGGTGCACCTGGGGCGGATCATGTCCAAAGTGGAGGCCGCCAACCGCACCCAGGTGGCCATCCTGGTGCACGACGCCGGTCTTGCCTGAATTGTTGTGGTGCAGGCGGTCTCGCACCGGTTACGATCTTCGACGGGTCGGGGGATTCCACAGAGAAAGTTCAGGGGACCCTTCATGTCCGAATCTGTCCTGCCGCCCAAGCCGACGGGGCCGAGTTACCAGGACGCGCCGCTGCCGCCACCGCCGCCGCGCGCGGCCGGCAACACCAACGGCTTCGCCATCGCCTCGCTGGTGCTGGCGTTCCTGCCGGCCACTGCGTGGCTGAGCGTGATCTTCGGGATCCTCGCGTTGGTCCAGATCCGGCGCAAGGGCCAGCGTGGCCGCGGGCTGGCGATCGCGGGGCTGTCCATCAGCGGCGCGTGGGTGCTCCTCATCGCCGCGGCCATCGCGATCGGCGTCGCGACCGGTGGCTTCGCGCCCGCCGCCGACAACGCCGCCGCGTCCGTCGGGGACAACAGCGTCTTCGCGGCGAAGAAGGGCGAGTGCTTCACCACCTACGACGAACGGACCAGCAACATCGAAAAGGTCCCGTGCGACAAGCCGCACCACTCCGAGATCTACGGGCTGGTCGTGCTGCCGGGCGACGACACGGACGCCTACCCCGGCGACGCGACGCTGTCGGCACAGGCCCGTCAGTACTGCGAGGCCGAGCAGAGGAACTTCTTCGCGACCACCACGCCGCCTTCGGACCTGGTCATGGCCGTGTACTACCCGGATGAAGGGTCGTGGCAGCACCGCGGGCACTCGGCGGTCTGCACCTTCGAGTCCCAGAACGGCGCGCTGACGGCCCCGGTGGTGCATTAACGGATCACGGTGCGCCGGGCGGAACGAACGGCAACCCGTCCGGCGCACCGTTTTCCAGCAGCTCCAGCAGGTTCTCTGTGTCCACTTCGGACTCTACGGCGTCCGCAAGACGTTCCAGCATGTCTTCGCGCAGCGACGCGAAGCCCGGCGCACCCACCGCCGGAGCCCAGTCGACGCCCGCCTGAGCCGCCGCTTCGGTGAGCCACGCACGGCGGAAGCCGTCGTTTTCGAAGGCGCCGTGCCAGGTCGTTCCCCAGACCGCGCCGACTCGGAAACCGTCCAGAAAGGACTCGGCGTCGGCGGTCGAGGCGCTGCCGTGGTGGATTTCGTAGGCCTCAACCCGGTGGCCGCACCATTCGCCGACCGGGCGGTCGAGCACCTTCTCCCCCGCGAACGTCACCTCGGTCGGCAGCAAGCCGAGTCCCTCGACCGTGCCGGCGCGCGACTCGACGTCGTCGTGGATGGTGGTGGCGAGCATCTGGTAGCCGCCGCAGATGCCGAGCACGGGACGGCCGGCGGCGGCGCGCGCGGTCACCGCGTCGGCGAGGCCGCGCTCGCGTAGCCAGCGCAGATCGTCCACGGTGGCGCGGGAACCGGGCAGCACCACTAGATCCGCGGCGGCGACCGTGTCCGGGTCGGCGGTGAGGCTCACCGTCACGCCGGGTTCGGCGGCGAGGGCGTCGACGTCGGTGGCGTTCGAGGCACGCGGGAAGCGCACCACGGCCACGCGCAGCCCGCCGCCCCGCGGGGCTTCGTGCCGCCAGCCCGCCACGGCCAGCGCGTCTTCGGAGTCGATCCACACGCGGTCGAGCCAAGGCAGCACCCCGAGCACGGGCCGGCCGGTCACGTCTTCGAGGCTCTTCAGCCCCGGGCGCAGCAGGCCGACGTCGCCGCGGAACTTGTTGACCACCCAGCCCGCGACCAGCGCCTGATCCTCCGGCGACAGCAGCGCGAGCGTGCCGAACATCGCCGCCAGCACACCGCCGCGGTCGATGTCGCCGACCACCACCACCGGCAGCGAGAACCGCCGCGCCAAACCCAGGTTCACGTAGTCGCCGCCACGCAGGTTGATCTCCGCGGGGCTGCCCGCGCCCTCGCACACGACCACGTCGAAGCGGGAGCTCAGGTCCTCGAACGCGCCGAACGCGATCTCCGCCAGCCCAGCGCGGCCGGTCGCGTACTCGCCGGCTTCCAGCGTGCCGAACGGTTTCCCGAGCGCGATCACGTGGCTGCGCCGGTCGCTGCCCGGCTTGAGCAGCACGGGGTTCATCGCCGCTTCGGGCTCGACGCGCGCGGCGCGGGCCTGCAGCCACTGCGCGCGGCCGATCTCGGCACCGTCGGCGCAGACCATCGAATTGTTCGACATGTTCTGCGACTTGAACGGCGCCACCCGCACGCCGCGGCGCGCCAGCCAGCGGCAGATCCCGGCCGTGACCAGGCTCTTGCCGGCGTCGGACGTCGTGCCGGCGACGAGCAGCCCGCTCATCGCGCCACCGCCACCGCTGCTGCCACCAGGGCCGCGGCCGCGCCGACCACGCGCGACAACCGCACCGCGCGGCGCAGGTCGACGGGCTGCGGCGCGCGGCCGTCACCGAGCGTGCCGCGGTCCTCGATCTCGCCGCCGTAGCTGTTGGTGCCGCCGAGGCGCAGGCCGAGCGCGCCGGCGAACGCCGCCTCGACCTGGCCGGCGTTGGGGCTCGGGTGGTGCGAGCCGTAGCGCCGCCACGCCCGAAACGACGCCCGGACCTGCCCACCCGCGAGCGGCGCGGACACCGCCGTGAGCACGGCGCCGGCCCGCGACGGGACGAGGTTGACGAAGTCGTCGAGGCGTGCCGCCGCCCAGCCGAAGTTGCGGTGACGCGGCGAGCGGTAGCCGACCATCGCGTCGAGCGTGTTCAGCGCGCGGTAACCGAGCAGGCCGGGGATTCCGGCGACGGCACCCCACAGCAGCGGTGCGACCACGGCGTCGGACGTGTTCTCCGCGATCGACTCGGTGGCCGCGCGGGTGAGCTCGGCGGTTTCCAGCTCCGTCGCGTCACGCGCGCAGAGGTGCGACAGCCGGGCGCGCGCGCCGGGGACGTCGTGGGCGTCGAGCAGCCGCGCCATCTCACGGCCCTCCGCCGCGAGGCCGCGGCCGCCGAGCACCACCCACGTCGCGGCGGCGGTGAGGGCGAAGCGCGCGAAGGGACGTCGGCGCGTGCTGAGCTGAGCGGCCACGCCCAGGCCCGTCGCGGCTCCCGCGCACACCGCCGCGTACGCCGCTCCGCGCGGCTTCGAGTCGGCCCACCAGCGGCGTTCCAGCGCGCCGGCCCAGCTGCCGAACACCGCGACCGGGTGCCCGCGGCGGGGGTCACCGAAGAGTGAGTCGGCCGCATATCCGGTGATCAGGCCGGCCGCTGTGACGGCTTGTCGGAGTGGCACGTGGCGAACGGTAGCGCGTGCACGAGAATGCCGGGTATGACCAAGCTGACGCACCGGCTCGCCGGGTATCTCGAGACCCTGGCGCGGACCCTCCGCCGGTACGGACGCGACGACGGCAAGGTGCTGGTCCTCGGCGGCGTCCGCTCGGGGAAGTCGAGGCACGCGGAGCGGATCGTCGCGCACCACACGCACCTCGTGTACGTGGCCCCTGGCCTCCCGCCGAGCGACGACGACCCCGAGTGGGCCGCCCGCGTCGCCGCGCACAAGGCCCGGCGCCCGCGCCACTGGACCACGGTGGAGACCACCGACCTGGCGACCGTGCTGCGCTCGGCGACGAGCCCGCTGCTCATCGACTGCCTCGGCACGTGGCTCTCGCGCGTGCTCGACGAGGTCGGCGCGTGGTCGGGCAAGCCGGGCTGGGAGCGCCGTCTCGACGACCGGCTCGAGGATTTCCTGGCCGCCTGGACCCAGGCACGCGTGCCCGTGGTGGCCGTGAGCAACGAGGTCGGCAGCGGTGTGGTGCCCGCTACGTCGTCCGGACGGCTGTTCCGTGATGTGCTGGGCGCACTCAACAACCGGGTGTCCGCCGAGTCCGACCGGAGTCTGCTGGTCGTCGCCGGGCGGGTGCTCGAACTGCCGTAAGGAGTCCGCCGTGCCGCGTTTCGACATTCCCGTGCCCGACGCCGCCGCTCGCGCCGCCGCGCAGGAGCGCCTCGACGGCCTGGTGAAGCCACTCGGCGCGCTGGGCCGGCTCGAGGAACTGGCCGCGTGGCTCAGCGCCGCCCACGGCGTGGTGCCACCGCGTCCGCTGGACGACGTGCGCGTGGTCGTTTTCGCGGGTGACCACGGGGTGTCGGCGCAGTCGGCCTACCCGCGTGAGGTCACGGCGGCGATGGTGCGGGTGTTCCTCGCCGGGCGCAGTGGCGTCACGGTGCTCGCCGCGCAGGTCGGCGCTCGCGTGCGGGTGGCGGACATCGCGGTCGATTGGGACGCTTCGGATGTTCCGGCTTCGGTGACCGCGCACAAGATCCGCCGCGGCTCGGGCGCCATCGACGTCGAGGACGCGCTCGCCCCGGGTGAGGCGCTCGCCGCGTTCGAGGCGGGGCGCGCCATCGCGGCGGAGGAGGCGGACGCGGATCTGCTCATCCCGGGCGACATGGGCATCGGCAACACCACGATGTGCGCGGCCCTGGTCGCGGCCACGCTGGGCCTGCCCGCGGCCGAGGTCGTCGGCACGGGCACCGGCGTGTCCGGGGCGGCTTTGGACGCGAAGACGGCCGTGGTGGAGGCCGCGGTGCAGCGCGCCGCGGGACGGGTCGCCGATCCGTTCGAGCGGCTGACGGCGTTGGGCAGCGCCTGCGTCGCGGCCACCGCGGGGTTCCTCGTGGAGGCCGCGGTGCGGGGCATCCCCGTGCTGCTCGACGGCATCTTCTCCGGCGCGGCCGCCCTGGTCGCCCGGGACATCGCGCCGGGTGCCGAGCAGTGGTGGCTCGCAGGGCATTGCTCGACGGAGCCTTCCCAGGCGTTCGCGTTGAAGGCGCTCGGGCTCACGCCGATCCTCGACCTGGGCCTGCGCCTCGGCGAAGGCAGCGGCGCTGTGCAGGCCGTTCCGACGCTGCGGGCGGCCCGGGCGATCATCGCGGACATGGGGTTGCTGGCGGACCTCGCGTGAGGGCTGCCCGCGAGGAGGTGAGGGCCGCCGGAGCACGGCTCGAAGGATCCGGGTGGCCGTCAGCCGCGGCGCGGCGAGGCGCGGCGAGGCGGCCGGCGGCCGCTGTCAGGTGCCTCGATTCCGGAGGGCTGCGAGTGGGGCGCCGGTGAAGCTCGGCGACGCGCTGCGGCTGGCCGTCGGCACCCTGACCACCGTGCCCGTGCCCGCCCCGCGCGTCATCGATCGAGGGGTGGCCGGGGCGGCGATGGTCCTGGGCCCGGTCGCGGCGGTCCCCCTCGCGGCGGCCGCGGGCCTGGTCGTGGCCGGCGGCGTGGCCGTGGGACTGCCCGCGCTCGCCGTCGCCGCCCTCGCGCTGGGAGTGGTGGCTCTGGGCAGCCGCGGCCTGCACCTCGACGGGCTGGCCGATACCGCGGACGGGCTCGGCGCGTCGTACGACCGCACCAAAGCCCTCGACGTCATGCGCCGCGGCGACTCGGGCCCGACCGGGGTGGCGACGCTCGTCTTCGTGCTCCTGGTGCAGGTCGGTGCTTTGACCGGCGCCGTGTCGGCGGACCACGGCGTCGTGGCCGCCGTGGTCTCCGTGCTGGCGGGCCGGTGCACGCTGTCGATGTCGTGCGCGCGCGGCGTGCCGTCCGCCCGGCCGGAGGGGCTCGGAGCGACGGTGGCGGGGTCCGTGCCGCGGCTGGTCGCGGTGGCCGTCGGTCTGGTGGCCGCCGCGCTGGCCGCGCTGGCGCCCGGCTTGCCGTGGTGGCAAGGGGTGGCTGCGGTCGGCGCCGGGTACTTCGTCGCGGCTGCCTTGCTCGCCCGGTGCGTCCGGCGCCTCGGCGGAATCACCGGTGACGTCCTCGGCGCCGCAGTCGAAGTGGCGGTGGCGGCGACGCTGCTCACGCTCGCCGTCTGAGCCGCACCCGGTTCCGGTCGGCGACGGCGACGCTAGCCGAACGTGAACACGTACGCCTTGGCGCCGGGTTCGAGGAAGGTGATCTCCAGCGTCCGCTCGCGGACCTCGCCCTGCTGGCGCACGAGCTGGTAGAGGCGGGCGTCCCGGAGCAAGCCGTTCCCGTCCTCGTCGACGTCCACACCGTGTGCCGGGCCCGGAGCCGCGCCATCGAGGAACACGCGGAAGACAATCGGCTCTCCCGCACCGCGAGACAGCACGAGATGCGCGTCCCGCGCGTGGAACCGGTAGGAGATGCTCCCCCCGGCTCGGTCGAGCACGACGTTCTCGGGCCCGATCGTCCAATCTCCGGCGAGGGCCCAGTTGCCGAGGTGCAGGTGCGGCGGGACCCCGTAGGTGCGGCGTTCGTCGAACCCGACGCGGCCCGGCGACGCGAAGTGCTCACCACGCCCGTAGCCGAGATACGTCTCGGACGTCCGCAGGTGCTCCCAGTCGGCCTCGGCCTCCACGCCGCGCCCGGCGACGGAGACGAGCTCGCGCTCGACACCGAGCAGCCGCTGGATGAGGCGCTCCGACTGTTCGTAGCGTCCTTCACCGAAGTGGTGGTCGCGGATGACGCCGTGGGCGTCTACGAAGTAGAGCGCCGGCCAGTAGTGGTTGCCGAAGGCGCTCCAGATGGCGTAGTCGTTGTCGACCGTGACGGGGTAGTCGATTCCTCGTTCCATCGTCGCCTGCCGCACGCGGTCGATCTTGTGCTCGAAGGAGAACTCCGGCGTGTGGACTCCGACGACGACCAACCCGTCGTCGCGATAGGCCCGCGACCAAGCGCGGACGTAGGGCTCCTGGCGCAGCCAGTTGATGCAGGTCAGCGTCCAGAAGTTGACGACGACGACGCGGCCCTCCAGCTCGGCGGGGCCGAGGGGCCCGGAGTTGAGCCACTCGGCCCCGCCGAGTGCGGGCATCTGCACGCGTGCGGATACCGACATCTAGCGGACCGAACGCAATCCGGCGCGGACCTCGGAGGCGAACAGCTTCGGCTGCTCCCAGGCGGCGAAGTGCCCGCCCTTGTCCAGGCGGTTGTAGTGGACGAGGCGGGGATAGGCCTCCTCCGCCCAGCTCCGCGGCACCTGGTAGAGCTCGTCCGGGAAAACGCTCACCGCCACCGGGACGGAGACGCCCTTCGGGTCGAAGAAGCCGAGCTTGTTCTCCCGGTAGAGGCGTCCCGAGGAAACCCCCGTGTTCGTCAGCCAGTAGTGGGTGATGTTGTCGAGCACGTCGTCTCGGGTCAGGCCCTCGGCCTGCCCGTCGAAGACGCGTGCGATCAGCGCCAGACTGGCCGAGTCGTGGTCGAGCATCCAGGCGGCGAGGCCGACGGGTGAATCGGCGATCCCGTAGAGCGTCTGCGGGTGGGTCCCCATCTCGAGGGCGTAGGCCACGTCGGTCGCGAAGAAGTCCTTCAGCTTTTCGTAGAGGCGGGTTCCCTCGTCGGACAGATCGGGCGGCGCCGAGCCGCCGGACTGCACGGCCTGGGCGACGTCGGGTCGGACGGCGCCGGGGAAGTTGGTGTGGATGCCGATCAGGCCTCCCGGTGCCTGTGCACCCATCAGATCGACGATCTGCCCGCCCCAATCGCCGCCCGAGGCGACGTAGCGTTCGTATCCCAGGCGCTTCATCAGCACCGCCCAGGCGCGCGCGATGTGCTCGGGGCCCCAACCGGTGACGGCCGGCTTGCCCGAGAACCCGTAGCCGGGCATCGACGGGATCACCAGGTGGAACGCGTCCGCTTCGCTCGCGCCGTGGGCAGTGGGATTGGTGAGCGGATCGATGATCTTCAGCTGCTCGATGACCGAGCCGGGCCATCCGTGCGCGACGAGGAGCGGCAACGCGTCTTCGTGTTTCGAGCGAACGTGGATGAAGTGGATGTCGAGGCCGTCGATCTCGGTGATGAAGTGCGGTAGAGCCTTCAGTCTCTCCTCGCACCTGCGCCAGTCGTACTCCGTCGCCCAATAGCGGGCGAGCGCCTGCATCGTCTCCAGCGGCACGCCCTGTGAGATGTCCGAGACGGGTTCCTTTTCCGGCCAGCGAGTGGCCAGAATGCGCGCACGCAGATCATCGAGATCCGCATCGGGCGTCTCGACCGTGAACGGCCGGATCGCTTGATCGTGCGCTGCTCCTTCAGTCGTGACAGACATGCGTCTCCTCGGTGGGCTGGGTGCGGTGGTCGATGGCGCGTTGCCGGACCAGACGCGGAGCTCGGTACTGTGCCACCGGAGCACCGGCGGTTCCTCACCCGAAACGAGTGATACGCACGGTTTCGTCGTGCTCGCCGGCTAGAGCGAGCGGGCCAGCGCGGCGACGAACCCGTCGGTCACCTCGCGGGAACGGACCGCCAGGCGCAGGTGCCGGGGGCCCAAGCCGGGGAACGTATCGCCGCGGCGCACCGCGTACCCCGCGGAGCGCAGGCGAGAACGCAGGCCTTCGTCGGGAGCCTCGATCAGCACGAACGGACCCTGCGGGTCACCCAGGACCGGAATGCCCAGTCCGCTCAGGCGGGAGACGAGGTAGTCACGGTCGGATTCGGCGGTGGCGGCCAGCTTTTCCGCTTCTTCCAGCGCGGTCGGGCGGCAGCAGGCGACCGTGGCGACCGCGGCCGGCGTCGACACGGACCACGGCGGCTGGACGGCCCGCAGCCGAGCCAGCTCTTGAGGCGGGCCGAGGACGTAACCCGCGCGCAAGCCCGCCAGCCCCCACGTCTTGGTCAGGCTGCGCAGCACGACCACACCGTCGAGCGACGAACCCGCCAGGCTCTCCGCTTCGCCGGGGATGGCGTCGAGGAAGGCTTCGTCCACCACGAGCAGGCGGCCGGGCTGTGCCAAGGCACGAAGTACGTGAGCGGGGTGCAGCACCGAGGTCGGGTTCGTCGGGTTGCCGA
This sequence comes from Amycolatopsis sp. NPDC051372, assembly GCF_040682095.1. Classification (NCBI taxonomy): domain Bacteria; kingdom Bacillati; phylum Actinomycetota; class Actinomycetes; order Pseudonocardiales; family Pseudonocardiaceae; genus Amycolatopsis; species Amycolatopsis sp. NPDC051372. The sequence continues at coordinate 86,997 of NZ_JBFBAF010000013.1, read as the reverse complement.
CGAACACCAGATCGGCCGACGCCGGGACGAGTCCGGGATCCAGCACGAAACCGTCCGACGACGGCAGGACCACACGCGACACGTCGTGACCCGCAGCGCGCAGGGCGGCCTCGGGTTCGGTGAACTGCGGGTGCACGACCACCGCGTGCCGCGGCTTCAAAGCCGAAGCCAGCAGGGTGAACGCCTCCGCCGCACCGGCCGTCACCAGCACTTCGTCCACCGGCCGGCCGTGCCGCGCGGCCACAGCTGCCTGTGCCGCCGACGGATCGGGGTACGCGGCGAGACTGTCCACAGCGGACACCAGCTCCCGCCGCAACCACTCGGGCGGGCGCGGCAGCCGGACGTTGACGGCGAGGTCCACCAGCCCCGGCCCGACCTCGCGATCGCCGTGATGGTGCAGGTCGTAGTCCGAGGTGTCAGCCACGCGAAGCCACCTGGGCAAAGGCGCGTACGTGGGTAGCGAACCGTTCCGCGAGCTCCGGGTACCCGGCCCAGTGCACATGCAGGTACGACGCGTGCAGCGAAGCCGAAGCGAACCCGTCCACTGTCCGCTCCCAGCCCCACGCCGGCGACGGACCGGCCCCAGGCGTGAGCTCCGTCCGGTGGAACTCGTGGCCGGTCACACGCTGACCCGCGACCGCGAGCACGTTGTCCGCCAGCGAAACCGCCGTCCGATACCCCAGCTTTCCGCGCTTGGTCATCACCGCCGTCGCGTCGACGACACCGGCCATCGGCAGTCCGTCCAGCTCACGGCACAGGTAAAGCAGCCCCGCGCACTCCGCGCTCACCGGCATGCCGAGCCCGACCGCGTCCGCCACCGCCGTGAGCAACGGCTTGTTCGCCGACAGCTCCGCCGCGTGCACCTCCGGGAACCCGCCGCCGAAGTACAACCCGGCACAGCCCTCGGGCAGCTGCTCGTCCCGCAACGGATCCACGTCGACGACGTCCACGCCGAGCGAAGCCAGCTGCTCGATGTTCTCCGTGTACCGGAACGTGAACGCCGGCCCGGCCGCGGCGGCCACCACCGTCCGCGGTCCCTCGAAGTCACCAGGCGGTGTCCACACGGGACCAGTCAACGGCGGCGCCGCCCGCGCGACCCGGACCACGGCCTCGAGATCCACCCCGCCGGCCACCCACGACGCCAGCTCCGGCAGCACCCGCTGCGAGTCGGCAGCGCGCTCGGCCGCGGGCACCAGGCCGAGGTGGCGGCTCGGCGCGTGCACGTTCTCGTTGCGCCGCAACGCACCCAGCAGCGGCACGCCCGTGGCCTCCAACGCGGACGCGATCTCGTCCTCGTGGCGCTGCGAACCCAGCTTGTTCAGGATCACCCCGGCGAGACGCACGCGCGTGTCGTAATTCGCGAACCCGAGCACGGTCGCCGCGACGCTGCGCGAAGCGGCCGAAGCGTCGACCACCAGCACCACCGGCGCGTCGAGGACCCGGGCGACGTGAGCGGTCGACGCGTAACCCTCCGTGCCGAGGGCGCCGTCGAACAGTCCCATCACGCCTTCGATCACGGCGATGTCCGCGTCGGAGGAACCGTGCCGCAGCAGGGGAACCAGCCGGTCCTCACCCTGCAGGAACGGATCGAGGTTGCGGGCGGGACGGCCCGTGGCGAGCGCGTGGTAGCTCGGGTCGATGAAGTCGGGCCCGACCTTGTGGCCCGACACGCGGTGCCCGGCCGCGCGCAACGCCGCCATCAGCCCTGCGGCGATGGTGGTCTTGCCGTGCCCGGAACCGGGCGCGGCGATGACCACCCGCGCTACCACTCGATCCCCCGCTGCCCCTTCTGGCCCGCGTCCATGGGGTGCTTGACCTTCGTCATCTCGGCCACCAGGTCGGCGGCCTCGACGAGCTCCGGCGGCGCGTAGCGGCCGGTGATCACCACGTGCTGGTGCCCGGGCCGGGAGACCAAAGTGGACACCACGTCGTCGACCTCGAGCCAGCCCCACTTGAGCAGGTAGGAGAACTCGTCGAGCACGTAGAAGTCGTGCGTCTCGGCGGCGAGGCGGCGCTTGATCTCGGCCCAGCCCTCGCGCGCGTTGGCGGCGTGGTCGGAGTCGGTGCCGGACTTGCGCGTCCAGCTCCAGCCCTCGCCCATCTTGTGCCACTCGACGGGCCCGCCCTCACCCGTGTCGTCGTGCAGCTTCCCGAGCGCACGGAACGCGGCTTCCTCCCCGACGCGCCACTTCGCCGACTTCACGAACTGGAACACCCCGATCGACCAGCCCTGGTTCCACGCGCGCAGCGCCATGCCGAACGCGGCGGTCGACTTGCCCTTCATCTCGCCGGTGTGCACGGCGAGCAGCGGGCGGTTGCGCCGCTGGCGCGTGGTGAGCCCGTCCTGCGGGACGACGGCCGGTTTCCCTTGCGGCATCAGGCAGCCCTCCCGGTGTGTTCGCGGACGGCCGAGGCCAGCGTCTCGGCCGCGACCTCGGCGAGCGGCACGTGCTCGGCGCCGAGGTGCCCGGCCAGCTCCGCCGCCAGCCCGAGGCGCATACGGCCGCTCTCGCAGTCCATCACGATGGTGGTGACGCCGGCCAGCAACCCCGCCGCGGCCTGCGAGCGTGCGACGGCGTCGGCTCCGCTCGTGGCCCGCCCGTCCGTGACAAGAACCACCAGCGGACGCCGGCGTGGATCGCGGATCGCCTCCACGCGCAGCACGCGCGCCGCTTCCAGCAGCCCTTCCGCGAGCGGCGTGCGGCCGCCCGTCGGCAGTCCTTCCAGCCGCGCGGCCGCGGCCTCGACGCTGATCGTCGGCGGCAGCGCGAGCTCGGCCGAGTCACCACGGAAGGTGACGAGCCCGACCTTGTCACGCCGTTGGTAGGCGTCCAACAGCAGCGACAGCACCGCCGTCTTCACCTCCCGCATCCGCGTGCGCGCGCCCATGGAGCCCGACGCGTCCACACAGAACAACACGAGGTTGCCTTCGCGCCCTTCGCGCAGCGCGAACCGCAGATCCTGCGAACGCACCAGCAGTCCGGGACCGCTTCGGCCACGGGACCGTTGGTGCGGCGCGGCGGCACGCATCGTGGCGACGAGGTGCGGCCGGCCGTCGCGGACGCTCGGTGGCTGGACCCCGATCGTGCGGCCGGTGTCGGTGATGGCCCGCGACCGGCGGCCGCGCTCGCCTTCGCCGGTTCCCTTCACGCGGAACACGCGCGCCCGGAACGTCTCGCCGGAACCGACCGTGTTCTGTGGTCCGGAACCCGTCCCGTCGCCCGGTTGCTGCTGCGGTTGCTGCTGGGGAGGCGCCGGCTGGTCCCCCGGCGGCTGCTCACCTTCGGCGCGCGGGGACCCGGAACCCGAGCCGGGCCCGTCGTCCTCCGGGCCGGAACCGGGATCTTCGGACGGTTGCGCGTCCTGCAACGCCTGTTCCAGCTGCTCCTCGGAAATCCCCGGCGCGTCGAACGGGTTGCGGCGGCGCCGGTGCGGCAACGCGAGCCGCGCGGCCACGCGCACGTCCTCGGTGGTCACCTCGTTGCGCCCGGCCCACGCCGCGTGCGCGACGGCCGTGCGCGCCGTGACGATGTCGGCCCGCATCCCGTCCACCTCGAACGACGCGCACACCTCGGCGATCTGCCGCAGCGCGTCGTCGGGCAGCTTCACCGCGGGCAGAAGCCGTTGTGCCGCCTCGATGTCCGCGGCCAGGGCCGAGTCTTCGGCGGCGTACGCGGCCGCGAACCCGTCGGGATCCGCCTCGTACGCGAGGCGCCGGCGGACCACCTCCACGCGCTGCTCGGGCTCCCGGCTCGACGCGACCTCGACGGTCAGCCCGAACCGGTCCAGCAGCTGCGGCCGCAGCTCGCCTTCCTCGGGGTTCATCGTGCCGATCAGCACGAACCGCGCCGCGTGCGACACGGACACGCCCTCGCGCTCCACGGTCGCGCGGCCCATCGCGGCGGCGTCGAGCAGGGTGTCGACGAGGTGGTCGTGCAGCAGGTTGACCTCGTCCACGTAGAGCAGGCCCCGGTTCGCCGCGGCCAGCAGACCCGGCTGGTAGTCCGTGACGCCCTCCGACAGCGCCTTCTCCAGGTTCAGCGACCCGACGACCCGGTCTTCCGCCGCGCCGACGGGCAGCTCCACCAGCCGCGCCGGCCGCCGGTGCGCGGGCGCGCCCGCCGGGTGCGGACCGTCCGGGCAGACGGGGTCGGGCGCGGCGGGATCGCACGAGAACCGGCAGCCGTCCACCACGTCGAGCTGGGGCAGCAGACCGGCGAGCGCACGCACCATCGTCGACTTCGCCGTGCCCTTCTCGCCCCGCACCAGCACGCCGCCCACGGCGGGTGAGATCGAGGACAGGATCAGCGCCAGGCGCAGGTCCGGCATCCCGACGACGGCGGTGAACGGGTACGGCTTCAAGAGCTCTCCTCGTGGTCGGCGTCCAGCCGATCATCGCACAGGAAACGCGTCGTCTAGCGTGGGTGAACGTGCGCGAAAAATCACCTCTCACAGTGGTCGGGATCGGGGCCGACGGCTGGGCGGGGCTGGGCGGAAAAGCGCGAAAAGCCGTGCTCGAAGCCGACGTCGTGCTGGGCGCGCCGCGGCAGCTCGCGATGCTGCCCGAAGGCGTCCGCACGCAGCCGTGGCCGAGCCCGCTGCTGCCCGGGCTCGACGACGTCCTCGCCGAGCACGCCGGACGCCGGATCTGTGTGCTGGCCAGCGGCGATCCTCTGCTCTCAGGCATCGGCACGACCCTGCGCGACCGCGGCCACGAGATCGACGTCCTGCCCGCGCTCTCGTCGGTGACGCTGGCCCGCGCGCGGCTCGGCTGGTCGTTCGAGGAGACCGAGGTGGTCACCGTGGTCGGGCGCGTCGTGGACCGCGTGGCCCGCGTGCTCGCGCCGCGCCGGAAGGTGCTGGTGCTGGGCGCGAACGCGGCCGACCTGCGGGAACTGCTCCGGACCCGCGGCTACGGCGAATCCACCCTGACCAGCCTCGAAAACCTCGGCGCCGAAGACGAGCACGTCGCCGACGGCTGGACGCACGAACCCGGCCCCCTCACCGTGTTCGCCCTGGTCTGCGCCGGCCCCGCGCTCCCGCTCACCGGCCTGCCCGACAGCGCGTTCGAGCACGACGGCCAGCTCACCAAACGCGACGTCCGCGCGTCCGCCCTCGCCCACCTCGCGCCCGTCCCCGGCGAGCTGCTCTGGGACGTCGGCGCGGGCGCGGGCAGCATCGGCATCGAATGGTCCCGCGCGCACCCGCTCAACCGCGCGATCGCCGTCGAACGCGACCCCGCACGCGCCAAGCGTATCACCCGCAACGCCGCCACGCTCGGCGTCCCCGAGCTGCGAGTGGTCACCGGCCCGGCCCCCGACGCGCTGGCGACCCTCCCCGGGCCCGACGCCGTCTTCATCGGCGGCGGCCTCACCGTGCCCGGCCTGCTCGACGCGTGCCTCGCCACCGGTGCCCGCGTGGTCGCCCACGGTGTCACGCTGGAAGCAGAACAGATCCTGGCGAACGCCTACGCGAGCCGGGGTGGTGAGCTGACGAGGGTCACCGTCGACCACGCGCAGCCGCTCGGCGGGTTCACGGGGTGGACCCCGTCGCGCACCGTGACGTCCTGGAGTTCGAGATGACCGTTCACTTCATAGGCGCCGGCCCCGGCGCGGCCGACCTCATCACCGTCCGTGGCCGCGACCTGCTCGCGCGCTGCGGTGTGTGCCTGTACCCGGGCAGCATGACGCCGACCGATCTGCTCGCGTACTGCGCGCCCGAGACCGAGCGCGTCGACACGGCGAACCTGAGCCTCGACGAGATCGTCGAACGCCTGATCACGGCCCACCGCGCGGGCCACGACATCGCGCGGCTGGTGTCCGGCGACCCGTCGCTCTACAGCGCGGTGGCGGAAACCGTGCGCCGCCTCGACGCCGCCGGAGTGCCCTACGCCATCGTCCCCGGTGTGCCCGCGTTCGCCGCGTCGGCCGCCGTGCTGGGCCGTGAGCTGACCGTGCCCGGTATCGGGCAGAGCCTCGTGATCACGCGGGCGCAAGCGCGGTCGACGGCGTTGCCCGAGGGCGAGACGCTGGCGAACTTCGCCCGCAGCGGCACCACACTCGCGTTGCACCTGGCCATCAACCACATCGAGCGCGTCACCGAGGAGCTCGTGCCGTTCTACGGCGCCGACTGCCCCGCGGCCGTCGTGGCGCTGGCGAGCCAGCCGGGCGAGACCGTCGTGCGCGGCACGCTCACCGACATCGCCGCGCAGGCGCGCGAAGTCGGAATGACGCGCGCGGCCACCATCTTCGTCGGCCAGGTGCTCGCAGCCGGAGGATTCCCCGACAGCTTCCTGTATTCGAGCACCCGAGACCGCGCGAGCCAACCGGAGTCACTGTGACAGACCTACGCTGGGGCCTGCTGGCCGCCGGATCGATCGCCGCCGACTTCGCGACCGGCGTCGAGCTCAGCAAACACGGCACGCTGGAAGCCGTCGCCGCCCGCTCGGCCGACCGGGCGCGCGAGTTCGCCACCCGCTTCGACATCCCGAAGGCCTACGGCTCCTACGTCGACCTGCTCGCCGACCCGGACATCGACGCCGTCTACATCGCCACGCCGCACCCGATGCACGCGGAGTGGGCGATCCGCGCCGCCGAAGCCGGCAAGCACGTGCTGTGCGAGAAACCGCTCACGGTCACGGCGGCCGAGGCCGAGAAGGTGATCGACGCGGCGCGCCGCCACGACGTCTTCCTCATGGAGGCGTTCATGTACCGCCTGCACCCGCAGACGCGCCGGCTCGTCGAGCTGATCTCGTGCGGCGCGATCGGTGAGGTCCGGGCCGTCGACGTCTCGTTCAGCTTCGACACCGGCGCCAACGACGCCCCTCGCCTGGCCGACCCGGCGCTCGGCGGCGGCGGGATCCTCGACGTGGGCTGCTACTGCACGTCGCTCGCGCGGCTCGTTTCGCAGGCGGCGACCGGCATCGACGTCGTGGAGCCCACCACCGTCACCGGGATGGCGCGGCTGACCGACCGCGGCGTCGACGAATTCGCGATGGGCCTGCTGCGGTTGCCGGGCGACATCATCGCGCAGCTGTCCTGCGGCTACCGGCTCACGCAGGACGACCACATCCGGATCTACGGCACCACCGGGCAGATCCACGTGCCGAAACCGGCCTGGCTGCCGCAAATGCGCCGGGCGACGTCGTCGCAGATCGTGCTGACGCCGGGGGGCGGCGAGCCCGAGGTGATCGAGATCGAGGCGACGCAGAGTGTGTTCGCGCGCGAGGCCGACCACGTCGCCGCCCACGTGGACAACCGGCAGGCACCCGAGCTGACTTGGGCCGAGACGCTCGCGAACATGCGCACGCTCGACCGCTGGCGCGCGGCCGTGGGCTACGGCGGATGACCGTGCTGATCCTCGGCGGCACGGCCGAGGCGCGGGCGCTCGCGGCCGAACTGCACTCGCGCGGAGTCGCCGTGGTGTCGTCGCTCGCCGGGCGGGTCGCCCGGCCACGGCTGCCCGCCGGCGAGGTGCGAGTCGGGAGTTTCGGTGGTGTCGAAGGGCTGTCCGCGTGGCTTCGTGAGCACGACGTGGCGGCGGTTGTCGACGCGACCCATCCGTTCGCGGAACGCATCGGTACCAACGCTTTCGCCGCCACGTCGGCCATCGGCGTGCCGCTGCTGCGGCTCGCCCGGCCCGGTTGGCAACCCGCCGAAGGCGACCGCTGGCACTGGGCCGACGACCTCGGCGCCGCCGCCGAACTGCTGCCCGGCCTCGGCTCCCGCGTCTTCCTGACCAGCGGACGACAGGGGCTCGCCGCGTTCGCCGAGCTCGACGCGTTGTGGTTCCTCATCCGCTGCGTCGACCCGCCCGAGCCGCCGTTGCCGAGGCAGCACGAGGTCCTGCTGAATCGCGGACCGTACGAAGTGGACGGAGAGCGCGCGCTGCTGGCCGAGCACCGCATCGACGTTCTCGTCACCAAGGACAGCGGCGGCCCGATGACCGCTGCGAAGCTCACCGCCGCCCGCGAGCTGGACCTGCCGGTGGTCGTCGTGCGCCGCCCGCCGCGCCCGGCCACCGCCGAGGTCGCGGGGGTCGCCGAAGCCGTGGAATGGGTGCTGCGCCGATGATCGACGAGTTCTACGAAGTACTTCGCCGCCGCCGCGACGTCCGCGGCGAGTTCACCGGCGAGCCGATCGACGACGCCGTGCTCATCCGCGTGCTCGAAGCCGCGCACGCCGCGCCGAGCGTCGGTCTGAGCCAGCCGTGGGACTTCGTGCTCGTGCGCGATTCCGCCACGCGCGAGTCCTTCGCCCAGCACGTGCACGACGAGCGCGACGTGTTCGCGGCCGAGCTGGCCGGCGAACGCGCCGACACGTTCTCCCGCATCAAGATCGAGGGCATCCGCGAGTCGACCCTCGGCATCGTCGTCACCTACGACGCCGAACGCGGCGCGCCCGCCGTGCTGGGCCGGCACGCGATCGCCGACGCCGGGCTGTACTCGGTCTGCCTCGCCATCCAGAACCTGTGGCTGGCCGCGACCGCCGAGGGCCTCGGTGTCGGCTGGGTGAGCTTCTACCGCGAGCCGTTCCTCGCGTCGTTGCTCGGCATCCCGACCGGAATCCGGCCCGTGGCCTGGCTCTGCGTCGGCCCCGTGACCGCGCTGGCCGAGGTCCCGGACCTCGAACGCCACGGCTGGCGCACCCGCGCGCCGTTGGCCAACGCCGTGCACCACGAGCGATTCACGCTCCGCAGTGAGGGGCCTTCGTAGCCCCTGCGGCGCACCGGATAACTTCTCCCGATGCGTCCGATTGCCGTAGCGCTGGGGTTGCTTTCGGCGCTGTGCGCCCTGGCCTATCCGTTCCTGCCCGTCGTGCAGGACACCGCGTTGGTCGGCTGGCCGACCGGCTCCGACACCCGGTCCGTCAACGCGCCCTTGACCGGGTACTGGGCCCAGGACCTCGAGGCCGAGATTCCGTGCGCCACGGTCAAGTCGCTCGACGCGCGCACGAACGGTCCCGCGCTGCTGTTCGCGACGGTGCCGGACGGGCGCACCGACCCGCGCGCCGGCAACGGCGTCGGATTGCAGCTGCGCGTGGACAACGGCGTGCTGCTCGCGTCCAGCCAGGGCCAGCAGATCACGCAGCAGCCACTGCCGCCGGCCGGCTGCACAGTGACGCTGAAGTCGGACGCCACGCAGATGACGCTCGCCGTCGCGGGCACGACGGTGTTCCACACGACCGGCGACGTCCGCCCGCGCGTGGTCGGCATCTACTCCTCGATCAGCTCCGCGAAGGACCCGATCGCGGGCCTGCGCGTGACGGTCGTGCCGGACACCCGCTACCAGACTTCGCCGACGGCGTTGAAGATCGGCGTCGGCATCCTCGGCGTGCTCGCGTTCGTCGCCTGCCTGATCGCCGTGTGGCGTATGGACTCCGGGTTCGCCCGGCGCGCGCCGCGTTGGGCTCCCGTGGGCTGGTGGCGCCTGACCGGCCGCGACGCGACGGTGATCCTCGCGCTCGGCGCGTGGGTGTTCATCGGACCGGTGACCTCGGACGACGGCTACATCCTCACGATGGCCAGAGTCACGGAGTCCACGGGCTTCCTGACCAACTACCACCGCTGGTTCGGCGTCGCGGAGGCGCCGTTCGGCTGGTTCTACCACCTCTACGAGCTGATGACGCACGTCAGCACGGTGCCGCCGTGGATCCGGCTGCCCTCGTACCTGGTGGGCGTGATCAGCTGGCTGCTCATCAGTCGCGAGGTGATGCCCCGGCTGGGCACGCAGGTGCGCGGCAGCCGCGCGGCCGGCTGGGCCGCGGCGGCCGTGTTCCTCGTCTGGTGGATGCCCTACAACAACGGCGTGCGGCCGGAACCCGTGGCCGCGCTGGGTTCGCTGCTCGCGATCTGCGCCGTGGAACGCGCGTTGGTGACGCGCCGCCTGCTGCCGCTGTGCCTCGGCCTCACCGCGGCCGCGTTCACGCTCGCCGCGACGCCGACGGGGCTGATCGCGGTGGCGCCGTTCCTGGTCGCCGCGCGGCCGTTGTTCAAGCTCGTGCGCCAGCGCGCGGCCGGTGGCTGGCTCCCGATCCTCGCGCCGATCGCCGCGTCCGGGCTGCTCGTGCTCGTGGTGGTGTTCGCGGACCAGACGTTCGCGACCGTGCAGGAAGCCACGCGCATCCGCACGCAGGTGGGGCCGAACCTGTCGTGGTTCCAGGAGCTCGCGCGCTACCAGCTGCTGTTCGAGAACCTGCCCGACGGGTCCGCGCCACGACGGTTCCCGGTGCTGCTGGTGGTCCTGTGCACGGTGACGTGCCTGGTCGTGCTGCTGCGGCGCGGCCGGATCCCGGGCGCGGCACTCGGGCCGAGCCGGCGGCTGATCGGCACCACCGCGTTGTTCTTCCTGCTGCTGGCCCTCACGCCGACGAAGTGGACGCACCACTTCGGCGCGTTCGCGGCCGTCGGGGCGTCGATGGCGGCGTTGACCGCGTTGGCGACGAGTTCCACCGTGCTGCGCTCGAACCGCAACCGGGCCACGTTCCTGGCGGGGCTGCTCGTGGTCGGCGCGCTCGCCGCGACGGGACCCAACACGTACTGGTTCGTTTCGCGCCTGGGCGTGCCGTGGACCGGGCTGGCGCCGTCGGTCGCCGGGATCCCGCTGTCGACGATCCTGCTGGTGGCCGCGGCGATCGCGGGGATCTACGCGTTCGTGGAGAACATCCGCGCCCACCGCCCGGTCGCGCCCGCGCCGCAGGAAAAACGCGGCCGGTCGCTGCGGCTGGGTTCGCTGTCGCTCGTGGTGGTCTGCGGCTTGGTCGCGGCCGGCGAGTTCTACACGATGGCGGCGGCGATCTACATCCAGCGGGGCAGCTACAGCCTGGGCGCCGCCGACTTCGGGCACCTGTTCGGCAAGAGCTGCAACCTGTCCGACCACGTGATGGTGGAGACCGACGCGGCGAAAAGTGTCCTGCACCCGCAGCCCGAGCAGCGGACCGTGCCGGCGAAACAGGAGGAGTCGCCGCTGCCGAACCCGGATCAGGGCAACGGCCAGGTGCAGACCGGCTTCCACCCGCGTCCCACCGAAGAGGACGACCCGCTTTCCGAGCCCCCGCACGGCTTCACGCCCGACACCGTGCCGATGTGGAGCAGCTACTTCGAGCAGAACCGCGCGGGCCGGCTGCGCAGCGAGTGGTACGCGCTGGCCGACAAACCCGCCGACGGCCAGATCGTGATCGCGACGGCGGGCCAGCCGCGGCGTCCCGCGTCGGTCAGCCTCGACTACGGCGTGGTGACGGCCGACGGCGTCAAGGTGCTGCGCAGCCAGTTCGCCCTTCCGCCGGGCGCCGGCACCGGCGGCTGGAACGACACCCGCATCAACCTGCGCGACCTGCCGCCGCAGACCACGTCGGTGCGCGTGGACATCGTCGACAACGACCTCACCGAGGACGGCTGGATCGCCGCGTCCGCCCCGCGCGTGCCGACCTTCACGACGCTGACGGACAAACTCGTGGGCAAGTCCGTGTACATCGACTGGCCCGCGTCGTTCGTCTACCCGTGCGCGAATCCCGTGACCTCCCACGACGGCATCTCGCAGGTCCCCGACTACCGCATCACGGCCGGCGCCCTGGCCGACGAGGCGCAATGGGCCTCGGCCACCAACGGCGGGCCGATCGGCTGGCTCGAGGAGGTGGCGAAGGAACCCGAGGTGCCCAGCTACCTGATCGGCCAGCCGAGCCAGTCGTGGGGCCAGCTGCTGCAGGTGGAACCGTTCAGCGAAGGCATCGCGCCCACGGTGCAGCACGGCCGGAAAACGGTGTGGGGCTGGTGGTCTCCGGGGCCGGGGCCGGCACAGCCGAACGGGAAGGACCCGACGCGCTGACCCTCACGCCTTGACCGTCTCCTGTGGACGGTCCTCGTGGTGCGGTTCGGTCAGCCCGCGGGCCGCGACCGCGGCGAGCACCGGCAGCACGGTCAGCGACAGCAGCGCCGACTGCAGGCCCGCCGCGTTCGCGAGCCCGCCGACCGCGGGCGCGGCCAGGCCGCCGACGCTCACCGCCAGGCCGAGGGTGACGCCGCTGGCCGTGCCGTGGCGGTGGGGCAGGTAGTCCTGGCCGAGGGTTACGTGCAGGGAGAACGGGACGTAGGTGGCCACGGCGGTCAGCGCCACCAGCGCGTACACCGCGGGTCCGGGCACGAGCGCGACGCCGGCGACGGCGGGAATCGCGACCAGGTACGCCACGCGCAGGGTGCGGATGCGGCCCCAGCGTTCGGCCAGCACTCCGCCGAGCAGGGTGCTCGCCGCGCCGGCGCCGAACAGCACGACCAGCGCGGCCCCACCCGCCGTCGGACCACCGCCGACCCGTTGCGCGACCCAGATCGCGAGGAACGTGCTCAGGCCGAACGGCACCATCGAGCGAGCGACGACCACGATCGTCAGCCGGGCGAACTGGCGCCAGTCGTCGCGCCCGGCCGCGGCGGCGTGGCTCGCGGCGGCGAGGGGACCCTGCAGCTTCCGCAGCACGGCGACGGTGAGCAGGCCCGCGGCGAGCGCCGGGACCGCCAGCAGCGGGGTCGCGCCGAGCCCGCCGAGGTGGAGCACGGGCGTGACGAGGATCGGGCCGAGCGCGAAACCGACGTTGCCGCCCAAGGAGAACCAGCTCATGCCGACGTGCCCGCGCCGCGCGACCCGGCGGGCCAGCCGCGCCGATTCGGGGTGGTACGCGGCGACGCCGAGCCCGGACAACGCGATGGCCAGCCACGTGAGCGCACACGAGTTCCCGAGACCGGACAACCCGTGCCGGCACCGGCGACCGTCATGCCGGCCGGGACGAGCTACGGCAGCGCCCGCCGGTCGGTCAGCACACCGAACAGCGGCTGCACGACCGACGACAGCAGCGTCGCGGCCAGCGTGATGCGGGAAGCGGCGAGGTAACCGTAGGAGCGCTCGGCCACGAGGAACGGGACGAGGGCCGGCACGGCGCCCTGGTAGCGGTCGTCGACCGCGTGGCCGACGACGAGCATCACCATCGGCCACCGGGAGTTCGTTGAAGTCATTCGGGGATCGTCGCGCCGGCCGAGGTGGTCCCGATTCCGTTATTCTGCCGACCTATATCGATTTCTCGCCATTTGCCCGCGGCGCCCACCTTCGAGCCGCGAGCTCCAGACCACTGAGGCGGTCGCGGCGCACTGGCACGACGAGAACCAGGTCGTCTACGCGAGCCGCGGCGTGCTCGCGGTGCACACGGCAACCTCGCGGTGGATCACGCCGGCCCACCGCGCGCTGTGGGTCCCGGCGGGCACCGTGCACGCCCGCCGCGCATACGGCGTCACGCGGATCCACCTGGTCGGCCTCGCCCGCGCGCTCAACCCGCTGGGCCTGGTCGAGCCGACTGCACTGGAGGTCTCCCCGTTGCTGCGAGAACTCCTCGTCGCCTACACCACGCTCGCCGACGATCGCGACAGCCCGGTCGGGCGGCGGATGCGCGCGGTGCTGCTCGACCAGCTCGCCGCCGCCGAGGAGCGGCCGGTACGCGTGCCGGAAGCCCGGGATCCACGCCTGGCCGCGGTCTGCCGGCTGCTGGAGGCCGACCCGTCGGACTCGCGCGGGCTCGACGCGCTGGGCCGCCAGGCGGGGGCGAGCGGCCGCACGTTGACGCGGCTGTTCCGGCAGGACACCGGCATGACGTTCCCGCAGTGGCGCACCCTGCTGCGGCTCTACCACGCGCTGCGGCTGCTCGCCGAGGACACGCCCGTGACGACCGTCGCACGCGAGTGCGGCTTCGCGACGGCGAGCGCGTTCATCGATGTGTTCCGGCGGTCGCTCGGGCACATCCCCGGGTTCTACCTCCGCGGCGGCGACGGCTGAGCCGCTTTGACGCTACCGACGACCGTGGCTAGGTTCGTTGTCGTGGCTGATAAACCTCGACTTCCCGGATTGACGTTGGCCGACGCCGATGAGCTGGTGCGGACGGCGCTGGCCGTCGGCGCTGAGCGGGGTTTCCCGCCGCTGGCAGTGGCCGTGATCGACGTGGCCGGTGAGGTGATCGTGCTGCGCCGTTCCGACGGTGGCATGCCGATCACCAGCCGCGTCGCCGTGGCCAAGGCGCGCACCGCCCTGCGGATGCTGCAGCCCTCCGGTGAGATCTCCCTGCCCGGCGAGATCGTCGAAAGCATCCAGCACCTGTACTCCGGCGACTTCGTGCCGCGAGCCGGCGGCGTGCTGGTGACCGAGGGCGACGTGATCGTCGGTGCCGCGGGCGCGTCCGGTGCGCACGGTTCCGAGGACGAGGAAGCCGTGCGCACCGCCGTCGCGCGGTGGCAGGAGAAGCGTCAGGCGTAGCTCTGCTGCTGGTTACCGACCCGACCACAGTCACGGCGGGAATGGTTGTCCAACAAGGTAACGTCCTGCTGGGTGCCCGCCTACTTCTGGTCGGATGGGTAACTGCGCGGCGTCCAGACGACCGTCGTGCCGTCCAGGCCCTCCTGCGCCACCGTTTTCGACGAGCCCACAATGAGCAGGCACCGCATGTCCACAGTGGACGGGTCCAGCTCGCTCAGGGTGGTCACCGTGATCCGCTCCTCCGGCCCGCCCACGTCACGCGCCACGACGACCGGAGTGGCCGGTTCACGGTGGCGCAGCAGGACTTCCCGCGTGGTGGCCAGCTGGGTCGTGCGAGTGCGCGAAGCCGGGTTGTACAGCGCCAGCACCAGGTCGGCCGCGCCCGCGGCGTCCAGGCGGCGTTCGATGACGTCCCACGGCTTGAGGCGGTCCGAAAGGGACAGCACGCAGTAGTCGTGACCCAGCGGCGCACCGACACGGGAAGCGGCTGCCTGCGCGGCCGTCACCCCGGGGACGATGCGCACGCGCACGCCGGCACCGCGGCCGGCGGCGACCTGTTCCAACACGGCGGAGGCCATGGCGAACACGCCCGGGTCCCCTGAGGAAACCACCGCAACCCGCGCCCCGGAAGCCGCCAGCTCCAGCGCTTCCACCGCACGGTCGGCCTCGACGCGGTTGCCCGACGCGTGCCGCTCCTGGCCGGCACGCTGGGGCACGCGGGCGACGTACGGGCCGTAGCCCACGATGTGTTCCGCCGCGGCCAGCTCGGCCGACGCTTCGGGCGTCAGCCACTCCGGTCCCGCCGGGCCGAGGCCGACGACCACGACCTCGCCGGTGCCGGAAACCGGCTTCGCCGCCTGAGGAACCACCGCCGGCTCACCGTCCACCCTGGACGCATACGCCGGGCTCGGCAGCAACGCCAGCGAGAAGTACGGCACCGTCGACGGATCGACGTCGGCGAGCGGCTCGATCCGCTGCTCACCCCACGTGGCGCGCTCGACGTACCACACGTCGTCCAGCTTGCCCGCCTCCGCGAACGCCTCGCGGACGGCGCCGAAGGTGCGCCCCAGCTTCAGCACGGCCGCGGCCTGCGTGTCGGCCAGCCGGCGCGCCAGCTCGGGCGCCGGCAACGTGCCCGGCAGGACCGTGAACACCTCGTCGCGCTGCACCAGCGGACGGCTCAGCACCGACGACGCCGCGCTCACCGACGTCACGCCCGGCACGACCTCGGCCTCGAAGCGACCGGCGAGGCGCTCGTGCATGTACATGTAGGAGCCGTAGAAGAACGGGTCGCCCTCGCACAGCACGACCACGTCGCGTCCCGCATCGAGGTGCTCGGCCAGCTTTTTCGCGCTCAGCTCGTAGAAATCGGCGATCGCGCCCTCGTAGCCGCCGGGGTGGTCGGTGGTCTCCGTGGTGACCGGGTAGACCAGTGGCTCCTCCAGCTGCCCCTCGCGCAGGTACGGCGCGGCCACCGAACGCGCGATGCTGCGGCCGTGGCGCGCGCTGTGGTAGGCGATCACGTCGGCCTCGCCGATCAGCCGCGCGGCCTTCACCGTCATCAGTTCCGGGTCGCCGGGGCCGAGCCCGACGCCGTAGAGCCGGCCGGTCATTCGACCACGCTCGCGATCGCGTTGACGGCCGCCACGGCCATCGCGCTGCCACCCCGGCGCCCCTGCACCACCAGGTACGGCGCCGGAGCACGCTTCGCCAGTTCCACTTTGGACTCGGCCGCGCCGACGAAACCCACCGGCACGCCGATGATCGCGGCCGGCGCCCCGACACCTTCCTCGAGCAGCTCCAGCAAGCGGAACAACGCCGTCGGCGCGTTGCCGATCGCCACGACCGAACCCGGCAGCCGGTCGCGCCACAGCTCCAGCGCCGCGGCCGACCGCGTCGTGCCCATCCGCTCGGCCAGCCCCGGCACGCTCGGGTCGTCGAGGGTGCAGACGATGTCGTTGGCCGCGGGCAGCCGCTTGCGGGTGATGCCGCTGGCGATCATCTTCGCGTCGCACAGCACCGGCGCGCCCGCCTCGAGCGCCGCCCGGCCCGCCTCGACGACGTCGAGGGAGTAGCGGAGGTCGTCGACCAGGTCGACCATGCCGCAGGAGTGGATCATCCGCACCGCGACGCCGGCGACGTCGTCCGGCAGAATCGCCAGGTCCGCCTCCTCGCGGATCGTGGCGAACGAGTGCCGGTAGATCTCGGCACCGTCGGCCAGGTAGTCGATCACGGGTTTTCCTTCCTCACCAAGGAGTCCGCCAGGCGGGACGCCGCCAGCAGGCGTCCGCCGACACGGTAGCCGCCGGCTTCGGCGACCACGTCGAGGTGGGGGCCCGACGGCCGCCCGCAGCGCCGTGCACAGCCCGCCACGTGGGCGCGGACCCCGGCCGGGACCAGGCGCGCGGCGTCGGCGCGCACGTCGGCCAGCGACTTCGCGCAGCCAGGGCGGCCGATGCAGGCCGTGATCTCCAGCGCGGCGGGGTCGGTGCCCAGGCCGGCCGCGTGCAGGCGCGCGACGGCGTCCGGCGCGGCGTCCGGCAGCACGATCGACCGCCACGGTGTGACGACGGCGAGGTCGGCGAGATCGGCGAGAATCCACAACTGTGCGGCCGTGAGCTGCCCGAACCGGGGCGCGACACCGACGCCGTGGTCGCCGAGCGGCCCGACGGTCGGGTCCACGCGCACCGGGCGCTCCACGGGCTCAGCCCGCGATCCCCGGGGCAGCAGCACGGTGGGATCAGGCAGCTCCGCGATCCGCCAAGCCGTCCCCCGCTGCGCGGCGAACTCGCGCGCGACAGCCAGCAACGCGGCCACAGCTTCGTCACGCGGCACGGACCAGCCGGTGTCCACGCCCGCGAGCAGCACCGTGCCCGCGTCGGACGTCACCGCGCGCCAGCACACATCGGCGCCTTCACCCGCGACGTCACCCCGGCCGTCGTCGAACGCGAACAGGAACCGCCCCGGCAGCTCGGCCAGCTCCGGCTCGGCGCACAAGGCCACGTCCAGCTCCCCCGCCAGCCCGCGGACGTCAGCGGTCCCGCCGTGCACCCCGCTCAACGGCGAGGCCAGCACGTTGCGTACCCGCTCGTGCGTCGGCGAAGGCAACAACCCGGCAGCCATGAGCCTCGACGCGAGGCCGGGCCGCCGCACCCCACGCAGCTGGACGTTGCCCCGCGAGGTGAGGTGCACGTCGCCGTCACCGAAGTCTTCGGCGCAGGAAGCCAGCACCCGCAATCGCTCCGCGGAGACGACCCCGCCGGGCAGGCGCACGCGGGCGAGCGGTCCGTCCGCCGCGTCGTGCGTGGCGAAGACGCCGGGGCAGGCGTCGGCGCGTACGCGGGCAGGGCTGGACATGCCGCTCACTGTAGCTGGCTGCGGATTGAGCAGGATTGCGATCGTACGTAGTAGGTATGCTACATTTCGTCGCACACAAACGATGGGGGTGGATTCGGTTGAGGAATCCAGAGGAAGTCGTGCTGCGGGTCGAGGGCTTGCGCATGAGATACGGCGCCAACGACGTGCTCCACGGCGTCGACTTCAAGGCCTACCGCGGCGAAGTGCTCTGCCTGCTCGGGCCCAACGGCGCCGGCAAGACGACCACGATCGAGATCCTCGAGGGTTTCCGGATGCGGTCGGCGGGCGACGTCGAGGTGCTCGGCACCGATCCCGCGCGCGGCGGTGAGGACTGGCGGGCACGGCTGGGGGTCGTGCTCCAGTCCTGGCGAGACCACGGGAAATGGCGCGTGCGCGAACTGCTGACGCACCTCGGCGAGTACTACGCGCCCTACTCGACCGACACGATCCGCCGCCCGTGGGACACGCGCGAGCTGATCGACGCCGTCGGGCTCACCCCGCACGCGGACAAGAAGATCCGGCAGCTCTCCGGCGGGCAGCGGCGCCGCCTCGACGTCGCGATCGGCATCGTCGGCCGGCCCGAACTGCTCTTCCTCGACGAACCGACAGCGGGCTTCGACCCCGAGGCGCGGCGCGAGTTCCACGACCTCGTGCACCGCCTGACCGACGACGAGGACACCACGATCCTGCTCACCACCCACGACCTCGACGAGGCCGAGAAGCTGGCCGACCGGATCCTCATTCTCAACGGCGGCCGGATCGTCGCCGACAGTTCCGCCGACGAGCTCAGCCGCCGGATCTCCGGCGAGGCCGAGGTGCGCTGGTCCGTCCACGGGCAGCACTTCGTGCACTCCACCACGGAGGCCACGAAGTACGTATTCGAGCTCTTCAAGCAGCACGGCGAGGCCGTGGCCGACCTGGAAGTCCGCCGCGCGTCCCTGGAGGACACCTACATGACCCTGGTGCACCGCGCCGAGGCCGGACTCGTGGAAGCGGGTGTGTGATGACTGCGATGACCACGCCGATGGCGTTCGCCGCGGCCGCGAAGCGAAGGGCCCTGCGCACCGGGTTGCGCCGCGGGCTGACCGAGTTCCGCCAGCAGTGGACCAACCGCGACGACGTGCTCGGCCAGGTGGTCTGGCTGGTCCTGATCCTGACCACGCTGTTCTTCATGCGCAACGCGCACCTGCCCGGCACGTCGTTCTCGCTGGGCACCGCGACCGTGCCGAGCGTGCTCGGCGCCGGGATCGTGTTCAACGGCCTCTCGGGCGCGGCCGGCCAGCTCGTGATCGACCGCGAGGACGGCACGCTGCTGCGCGCCAAGGCCACGCCCAACGGCATGCTCGGCTACCTCCTCGGCAAGATCGTGTCGCTCTCGCTCATGCAGGTGGCCGGCCTGGTCGTGGTGCTGGTGCCGTGCCTGTTCCTGTTCTCCGGGCTGGCCGCGGACGGCGTGTGGTCGTGGCTCGACCTGATCTGGGTCCTGGTGCTCGGGCTCCTGGCCACGCTGCCGCTGGGCGCCGCGATCGGCTCGCTCATCCGCGACCCGCGGGCGATGGCCCTGGTCATGCTGCCGGTCACGGGCCTGACCGCGATCTCCGGCATCTTCTACCCGATCACGGCCCTGCCGGTCTGGGTGCAGGGCATCGCCCAGGTGTTCCCGATGTACTGGCTCGGCCTCGGCATGCGCTCGGCGCTGCTGCCGGACTCGGCGGTGGTGGTGGAGATCGGGCAGTCGTGGCGGCCCTGGTGGACCCTCGGCGTGCTGGTCGTGTGGGCCGTGATCGGATTGGCGCTGGCCCCGGTGCTGCTGCGGCGCATGGCGCGGCGGGAATCCGGGTCGTCGGTGGCCGAACGACGGGAGAGGGCACTGCAGCGTGTGTGATCCGCGGTGAGCGAGAACGTCTACAACCGCATCGCGGTGCTGCGCGCCGAACGCGGGATCTCGCGCCGGCAGCTGGCCGACGCGCTCGGCGTGCACTACCAGACGATCGGGTACCTGGAACGCGGCGAGTACAGCCCGAGCCTCCACCTGGCCCTGCGCATCGCGGAGTTCTTCGAGGTGGCCGTGGAGGTGCTCTTCTCCACCGAGCCGTTCCCGCGGATCGGCGACCGGTCGGCGTAGAACGGATGGGGTGACCGCCCACCTGCACGCCGCCGAGGACTTCATCGACCGCCTCTCGCCGGAGGCCAACCGTTACAAGGCCTCCGGCGAGCCCGACGTCGTGAGCTGGACTCGGCCGCGGCGCAACCACACGCAGTGCGCCTCGTTCCAGACCCAGCTGCTCAAGCACGTCTACGACTGGGCCGACGACGAGTTCTTCACCACCCACTTCCGCTCGGTGAGCCCGCCTTCGCGCACGTACCGGTGGGTCTTCGAACAGCAGCAGGTGCCGCACTTCGCACGCGTGGACGCCGTCGCCGATCTGCGCCCCGGCGATCTCGTGGTGATCGACTACGGGCACCGCCGGCCGACGAACACGGGGCACATCGCGCTGGTGCGGGGCACGCCCGTCGTGGACGAGGACAAGTCGTACGTCGTGCCCGTGGCCGATTGCACCGCCGACCCGCACGGCACGTCACCGGACTTCCCCGACAGCCGCTCCCCCACAGGTCAGGGCGCCGGTTACGGGCACCTGGTCTTGCACGCGTCGCCGGATACGGGCGGCTTCGCGGGTTACGCGTGGAGCGTCACGGCCCAGCGGTCCCACCGCGTGGCCGAGCGGCCGATCGTGGCCGTGCGCGTGGTCTGAGACGTCACCTTGACGCGGGCTCGCACGCCCGTGAGAGTGAGTGGCGAACCACGCGTCGGCAGGTGGAGGAACCCGGTGAGAGTCCGGGACGGTCCCGCCACTGTGACCCGGAGTGATCCGGGGAGCCAGGAACTCCCGCCGGCGCGACCTACGACCCGGGGCGCGGACACCCCGAGTGAGGAACGCCGTGATCCTGCTGCTGTCCACTTCGGACACCGATCTGCTCAGCGCCCG
This sequence comes from Amycolatopsis sp. NPDC051372, assembly GCF_040682095.1. Classification (NCBI taxonomy): domain Bacteria; kingdom Bacillati; phylum Actinomycetota; class Actinomycetes; order Pseudonocardiales; family Pseudonocardiaceae; genus Amycolatopsis; species Amycolatopsis sp. NPDC051372. The sequence goes on along the minus strand of NZ_JBFBAF010000013.1, from coordinate 66,372 downwards.
GGCTTCACAGGGTGTGTTCCGGCTCGCGAACCCGGCCCGGCTCGACGTCGCGGACCTGCCGGGGCTGCTGGACGGCGCGCCGATCGTCGTGGTCCGGATCCTGGGCACGCCGCGGTCGTGGCAGGAGGGCCTGGACACGCTGCGTGCCTCGGGCTCGCACGTGGTGGTGCTGGGCGGTGAGCAGACGCCGGACGCGGAGCTGATGAAGCTCTCCACCGTGCCGGCGGGCATCGCGGCCGAGGCGCACGCGTACCTCGCGCAGGGCGGGCCGGAGAACCTCACGCAGCTGCACCGGTTCCTGTCCGACACGCTGCTGCTGACCGGCGACGGCTTCGAGCCGCCCGCGCAGCTGCCGTCGTGGGGGGTGCTGGAGCGCGCTTCTTCGGGTCCGGCGGACGGCCCGGTCGTCGGGATCCTCTACTACCGCGCGCACCACCTGTCCGGGAACACCGGGTTCGTCCACGCGCTGGCCGACGCGATCGAGGCCGCGGGCGGGCGCGCGCTGCCGATCCACTGCGCGTCGCTGCGCAACCGCGAGCCGGAGATGATGGCCGAGCTGGGTCGTGCCGACGCGCTGCTGGTCACGGTGCTGGCGGCGGGCGGCACGCGGCCCTCGGAGGCCGGCGCGGGGGGCGACGACGAGGCGTGGGACGTCGCCGAGATGGCGGGGCTCGACATCCCGATCCTGCAGGCGCTGTGCCTCACCAGCGACCGCGCGACGTGGTCGTCGAGCGACGAGGGCCTGTCGCCGCTGGACGCGGGCAACCAGATGGCCGTGCCGGAGTTCGACGGCCGGCTGATCACGGTGCCGTTCTCCTTCAAGGAGTTCGACGAAGACGGCCTGCCGCGCTATGTCGCCGACGCCGAGCGCGCTTCGCGGGTGGCCGGGATCGCGCTGGCGCACGCGCGGCTGCGCCACACGCCTCCCGCGTCGCGGCGCATCGCGCTGATGCTCTCGGCGTACCCGACGAAGCACTCGCGGGTGGGCAACGCCGTGGGGCTGGACACGCCGGCGTCGGCGATCAAGCTGCTGCGGCTCATGCGTTCGCAGGGTTACGACCTGGGCGCCGACGCGTTCCCCGGCGTCGAGCCGACGGGCACCGACCAGCCGGACGGCGACGCGTTGATCCACGCGCTGATCGCCGCCGGCGGGCAGGACCCGGAGTGGCTGACGGAGGAACAGCTCTCGGGCAACCCGATCCGGGTCCCCGCGGCGCGGTACCGCTCGTGGTTCACCGAGTTGCCCGCGGAGCTGCGCGAGGCGATGGAGCAGCACTGGGGTCCGGCACCGGGCTCGCTCTATGTCGACACATCGGCAAATCCCGAGGGCGACATCGTCCTGGCGTCGCTCCAGTCGGGCAACGTCGTGATCATGATCCAGCCGCCGCGCGGGTTCGGCGAGAACCCCGTGGCGATCTACCACAACCCGGACCTGCCGCCGAGCCACCACTACCTCGCCGCGTACCGCTGGCTGGAGGAGGAGTTCGGCGCGCACGCCGTGGTGCACCTGGGCAAACACGGTTCGCTGGAGTGGCTGCCGGGCAAGACGGCGGGCCTGTCGGCGTCCTGCGCGCCCGACGCCGTTTTGGGCAACCTGCCGCTGATCTACCCGTTCCTCATCAACGACCCGGGCGAGGGCGCGCAGGCGAAACGGCGGGCGCACGCCACGATCGTCGACCACCTGATCCCGCCGATGGCGCGGGCCGAGTCCTACGGCGACCTCGCGCGGCTCGAGCAGCTGATGGACGAGCACGCGAACATCGCCGCGATGGACCCGGCCAAACTGCCGGCCATCCGCGCCCAGATCTGGACGCTGATCCAGGCGGCGAAGCTCGACCACGACCTGGGTGTCGCCGAGCGCCCGCACGACGTGGAGTTCGACGACTTCCTGCTGCACATCGACGGCTGGCTCTGCGAGGTGAAGGACGCGCAGATCCGCGACGGCCTGCACATCCTCGGTGAGGCCCCCGTCGGCGAGGCGCGCGTGAACCTCGTGCTGGCGATGCTGCGGGCCCAGCAGATGTGGGGCGGCAAGCAGGGGGCGGTGCCGGGACTGCGTTCGGCGTTGGGGCTGAAGGAGAACTCCGACGCCCCGCTGTCCGAAGTGGACGCGGTCGAGACCACGGCGCGGTCGCTGGTGGTGGCGATGGAAACGCGTTCGTGGGCTGCGTCGGCCGCGCCCGCCGTGGTCTCTGAAGTTCTGGGCACCGCGGACGCGGAAGTTTCGCGGGTGCTGACGTTCGCGGCTTCCGAGATCGTCCCCCGGCTGGCGGGTACCTCGGGCGAGATTTCCGCGGTGCTGCACGCTCTCGACGGCGGTTACATCCCCGCGGGGCCGAGTGGTTCGCCGTTGCGCGGCTTGGTGAACGTGCTGCCGACCGGGCGGAACTTCTACACCGTCGACCCGAAGGCCATCCCGAGCCGCCTGGCGTGGGAGACCGGCCAGGCGCTGGCCGACTCGCTGCTGCGCCGCTACCGCGAGGACACCGGCTCGTGGCCGACGTCGGTGGGGCTTTCGGTGTGGGGCACCTCGGCGATGCGCACCTCCGGCGACGACGCCGCGGAAGTGCTGGCGCTGCTGGGCGTGCAGCCGGTGTGGGACGAGGCTTCGCGGCGCGTCACCGGCCTGGAAGCCATTCCACTGGCCGAGCTGAGCCGCCCGCGCATCGACGTCACGGTGCGCATCAGCGGCTTCTTCCGCGACGCTTTTCCTCACGTGATCACTTTGCTGGACGACGCCGTCCGCCTGGTCGCGGGCTTGGACGAGCCGGCTTCGGAGAACTTCGTCCGCGCCCACGTCTCCGCCGACTTGGCCACACACGGTGATGCCCGCCGCGCCACCACCCGCATCTTCGGCTCGAAACCCGGCGCCTACGGTGCCGGCCTGCTGCCCCTGATGGACTCCGGCAACTGGCGCGACGACAAGGACCTGGCGGAGGTGTACGCGGTGTGGGGTGGCTTCGCCTACGGCCGCGACCTCGACGGCCGCCCCGCGCGCGAGGACATGGAGCAGTCCTACCGGCGCATCGTCGTGGCCGCCAAGAACACCGACACGCGCGAACACGACATCGCCGACTCCGATGACTACTTCCAGTACCACGGCGGCATGATCGCCACCGTTCGCGCGCTGACGGGTTCCGCGCCCGCGTCGTACATCGGCGACAGCACCACCCCGGACGCCGTCCGCACCCGAACACTGGGAGAAGAGACGGCCCGCGTGTTCCGCGCCCGCGTGGTCAACCCGCGCTGGCTCTCGGCCATGCGCCGCCACGGCTACAAGGGCGCCTTCGAACTCGCCGCCACGGTCGATTATCTCTTCGGCTTCGACGCCACCGCCGGCGTCGTGGGCGACTGGATGTACGAGAAGCTGTCCGAGTCGTACGTGCTGGACGCCGAAAACCAGGACTTCCTGCGCCAGGCCAACCCGTGGGCCCTGCGCGGCATCATCGAGCGCCTCACCGAAGCCGCCGACCGCGGCCTCTGGTCCGACCCGGACCCCGACCTGATGGCCCAGTTGCGCGACGTCTACCTCACCCTGGAAGGCGACCTCGAAGGCGAGTGACCACCCTCCCCCTCCCGGCGGCCCTCACCTACCGCGCCGCCGGGTCGGGCCGCCCCCGTGGTCCGCTGAGTAGCGTTAGATTCTCAGGGTGTCCGGCACCCCGCACAATCCTGTCGGCGACGCCGCTGTTCTGCGCGCCCTCCGCCAGATCGTGCCCGCAATGACCGATTCCAGGCATTCCTCGCGCTCGCGCCGCACTTTCCCCAGGCGTGCCCACATGACCGAACCCGTGCACCGCGGCCGCCGCGCTCCTGCGCTTTTCCCCGGAGGCGAAGCGACATGACCGAAACCGCACAGGTCTTCCACTACCCCGGCCGCGACGGCGCCGTTCTTGCCTGCCGCTCGCTGGGCGAGGGCCGTCCGCTGGTGCTGCTGCACGGATTCACGGCGACGGGTTCTCAGTGGCTCAACCAGGGCCCGGCGGCCTCACTGGCGGCGCGCGGCCACCGCGTCCTGGTGCCCGGCCTGCGCGGCCACGGCGCGAGCGCCCACCCGCGCACCCCGGCGGCCTATCCGCCCGACGTCCTCACCGACGACATCTTCGCCCTGCTCGACACGCTTTCCCTCAACGACTACGACCTCGGCGGCTACTCCCTCGGCGCCCGCATCGTCGTGCGTCTCCTCGCCCGCGGCGCCCGGCCGGGCCGCGCCATCGTGGCGGCCCAAGGCCTGTCCGTCATCACGCGCGCCGAGGCCGGCGACCAGAGCCGCCACATCCTCACCGCTCTGGCGAACGGCGAGCCCCTCGAGCCCGGCGCCCCGGACGCCCGGGCCGCCCGCTGGATCACCGCCCTCGCCAATGACCCCCAGGCCCTGCTCCGCGTCCTGGACACCCACGTCCCGACTCCCGCCGCGGACCTGCCGCACATCCCCACCCCGACCCTGGTCACCGCCGGCGCCGACGACCCGCGCCGCGCCTCGGCCGAGGATCTCGCCGCCGTCTTGCCCCACGCCGAGTTCACCCTTGTGCCCGGCAACCACATCACCGCGCTCGGCACCTCGGAGTTCGCTGCCGCGCTCACGTCATTCCTCGCCCGACCGATCGCCTAGTTCCGGCGGGGTCCGGACCTGGCCCGGGGACCGCTTCCGCCGTGGCCTCAGCCGGTTGTCGGCAGCTTTCGCCACAGCCGGCAGCGCAAGCCCGCGCTGCGGCTTTCGACTTGCGTTTGCGGCCTTGCTCCCCGGGCAAACCGCTCCGTCTCCCCCGCGTGGCCAAGGCAGTCACCCGCGCAATGGCGCGCTGTCCGCAGTGGACCAGCGGGGCGGTTGGTCCGCGTCCGGTCGGGGCGGGCGCGTTGGGCCGCCAGGGTGAACACCGGGGGCCGATACCGACATTTCGCCCGTCGCGGCCCGCCGATCGTCGGGTGGCGGGTTGACTTCGTATTGGTCTAGTCCAATGCTGTAGCGCACCCCGCTCGTCAGCTGGAGGACAGATGCAACGAAGCAGACTGGCCGCCGTCGGGCTCGCCGCCGCCGCCGTGCTCGGGTCAGCCGCGACCCTGGCCGCCACGGCCGACGCCCAGCCCGCGGCCGCCGCGGCCCTGAGCAACAACTGGTACGCCTCGGCGCCGTACCTCATGCCCGTGAGCAACAACCCGCCCGACCCGGTCACGGTGATGAACGCGACCGGGCAGAAGGCGTTCCAGCTGGCCTTCATCCTCGCCCCCGACGGCGGCGGCTGCAGCCCGACGTGGGACGGCAAGTCGGCGGTCTCGTCCGACACCGCGGTCGCCGGGGTCGTGAACCGCATCCGCGGCAACGGCGGCGACGTCTCGGTGTCCGTCGGCGGCTACGGCGGCACGAAGCTGGGCCAGACGTGCGGCACCGTCGACGCGACCGCCGCCGCCTACCAGCAGGTGGTGACGAAGTACGGCCTCAAGGCCATCGACTTCGACCTGGAAGAGCCCGAGTACGAGAACACCGCGGCGATCGCCAACGAGCTCGGCGCCGCGAAGAAGCTGCAGGCCGACAACCCGGGCCTGTTCGTGTCCGTCACGATGCCCGGCACGTCGGCCGGCACGGGCTGGTTCGGCACGCAGCTGCTCGACCAGGCCAAGTCCATCGGCTTCACACCCGACAACTTCTCGATCATGCCCTTCGACGGCGGCTTCAACGGCTCCTCGGCGCAAGTCTCCGCACTCGAGAACTTCCACGGCCTGCTGGAAAGCCACCTCGGCTGGGACAGCGCCACCGCGTACTCGCACGAGGGCTTCTCGGGCATGAACGGCCGCTCCGACAACGCGGAGATCTTCACCCTCGCCGGCTTCCAGACCGTCTACGACTATGCGACCAGCCACCACCTCGGCCGCTTCACGTACTGGGCTGTCAACCGCGACCGCCCGTGCACCACCACGACCGACAACGCCGTGTGTTCCAACGTCACCCAGAACGACTGGGACTTCACCAAGTTCACCACCCGCTTCGCCGGCGCGACGCCGCCCCAGACCGGCCCGCCGACGACCCCGCCCACCAATGCGCCGGGCACCTGCACCGCGCCCGAGTGGCAGAAAGCCTCGGTCTACGTCGGTGGCAACTCCGTCTCCCACAACGCCCACAAGTGGACCGCCAAGTGGTGGACCCAGGGCGAAGAGCCCGGCGCAGGCGGCCCCGACGGGGTCTGGTCGGACAACGGCCCCTGCTGATCGCTTTCCCGGTCCCCCCGGCTGCCGGGTGGTCCACGGTGAATCCACTGTGGACCACTCGGTGTTCCACGTTCGGCGGCAGGCTCAGGGGCGGATGCCGGGCAGGTGGGTGTTGGCGCGGCGGACCTCGGAGGCCAGCGCGGGCACCTCGACGACCTTGCGGCCCGCCGCGGCGAGGAGTTCGACGCCCTCGGCCTCGACGAACAGAGACGGCTCGCGCCAGGCGATGACGACGCGCGGGATGGGCGTTTCAAGGATCAGCTGCGTGCAGCTCTTCGGGTGGGACGCGCGGGAGCTGCACGGCTCGAGCGAGCTGTACATGGTCGCGGTGGCCAGGCGGGGGTCGTCGGCGCGGAGCTTGGCCAGGGCGGCTTCCTCGGCGTGGTTGTGCGGCTCGCCTTCGCCGGAGTGACCGGTGGCGAGCACGGTGCCGTCGGGCGCGGCGATGACGGCGCCGACGCGGAACGTCGAGCTGGGTGGGCATTCGTCCGCCAGCGCGATCGCCTGGCGCAGGCGCAGGACGTCGATCGGGGTGGGCTCGACGGCCGCGCGGTAGTGGAGGACGGCGACGTTGCCGAGTTGACGCAGTTCGGCCAGCTCCAGCGGGCGCGGGAACGCGCCGGGGCCGAGAAAGCGCGGCGCGCGCGGGTCGCCGACCACCAGGGGCGCGATGGCGAGGCGCAGCTCGTCGGCGAGGCCGGCTTCGAGGAACTGCGTGTGGACGGCGCCGCCACCCTCCACCAGGAGCAGGCGGACGCCGCGTTCGCCGAGGTCGTCGAGGATGCGCTCGAGCCGGGGCGGGGTGCCGGCGTCGATGATCGTGGCGACGTCGCGCAGGCCGTCGACCGCGACCGGCGGCGCGTAGACGAGCTTCGGCGCTTCGCCGACTGTGAAGAAGCGCGACGCCGGATCGAGCTTGCCGGTGCTCGTCACCGTCACCTTGATCGGCTGCTCCGGCCGCCCCGCCGCGACGCGCTCGCTGCGCAGCTCCGCCGAACGCACGAGCAGCCGCGGGTTGTCCGCGCGCACCGTATTGGCGCCGACGAGGATCGCGTCGGCGTCGGAGCGCAGGCGGTCGACCTCGGCGAAATCGTCCTCATTGGACAGGATCAGCCGGGTGGTGCTCGCGTCGTCGAGATAGCCGTCCAGCGACTGGGCGGCGGACAACACGACATGGGGACGGCTGCTCATGCGGGTTGGACCGCGTACTGGCGGACGTACAGGTCGGTGTAGGTCACCGGCCCGCGCGGCCCCGGCACGCGGTCGAGATTGATCCCGGTCTCGGGCACGGCCAGCAGCTTGAAGCCGTCGAGCAGCCGCGTCGGCGCGTTCCAGAAGACGCCCGTGCCGGTGTAGCCGTCGAAGAACGCGCCGGCCGCCACCTCGTCCTCGGTGGCGATGCCCGCCGCGAGGCCCGACGTCCGCTCGTTGGCGATCTCCACGGCCTCGTCGAGCCCGCTCACGCGCTCGACCGTGACGGTCGCCTCGCGGTCGGAGTCCAGCGCCCACTCGTAGCCGATGGCGTGTTCGTGCGGCGCCAGCGACGGCGTCACCCCGCGCTCGGCCAGCGCGGCGGTGATCGACGGCCACACGGCGTCGTGCACGTCGTCGTGGACGAGCAGCAGGTTGAGCCGGTTGCACACGCCGAGCCGGTCGAGGCTCGCGGACACGAGGTCGCGCACCTTGCCGGCGTCGGCCGCCGCATCGACGTACAGCACGCCGCCGCCGTCCGCGTGGGCCAGCGTGCGCACGCCGTGCACGGCCGCCTCGGTGGCCAGCGCGCGCGTGCTGTCGCCGCTGCCGCGCAGGATCACCAGCGGCACCAGCCCGGGCAGCCGCACCAGCGCCGACGCGGCCTCCCGCTCGACGCGCGGCACCAGCTGCACCACGTTCGGGTCGATCCCGGCCTCGGCCAACGCCGGCGCGATCACCGTGTCACGCAGCCGCTGGGCCGAGCCCAACGCCGCCGACCCGGTGCGCAGCACCCCGGCGTTGCGCGACTTCACCAGCTGCGACGCCACGTCGACCGTCACGTTCGGCCGCGCCTCGTAGTTCGCGCCGATGACGCCCACAGGACGGCGCCGCTCGATCAGCCGCAGTCCACCGTCCAATGTGGACACCTCGACGGACCGCTCCTGATGCGGCGCGCCGGCCAGCAGCCGCAGCTGCTCGGCCATGCCGTCGAGGCGCTCGGGCGTGATGGTGAGCCGGTCGAGCAGACCCGCGCTCATCCCGTCCTCGCGCGCCTTGGCGACGTCGGCCCTGTTGGCGTCGAGCACCTCCTCGCGGTGCGTCTGCAGGCGTTCGGCCATGCCTCGCAGCGCCGCGTCCACGGCCTCCTCGGTGGCCCTGGCCAGCGACGGCGCGGCCAGCTTCGCCGCTCGCGCGCACTCCTCGACGGCCTTCGCGACCTCGTCCATCGTCGTCTCCCTCCGCGCGTTCGGCAGAGGACCAGTTTGCCGCACCGCCCGCATCCGGGGACGACTGGCTCAGCCCTCGGGACGCACCCTCACGCGACGACCGGCTCCAGGAGCCACAGCGCACCGGCCAGCAGGCAGCTCACCGTGAGCACCACGAACACCAGCACCCACAGCACGGCGGGCACCGCGGTGAGGCGGCTGAGCTGGTCGGCGTCAGAGTCGCGCGCCTGGCCGCGGTGGCGCTTGACCTGCAGCTCCACCACCGGCCGGACGCCCCCGAACAGGAGGAACCACGTCAGCAGGTACGCGAACGGCGCCTGCACCACGGGCGGCGCGACCAGCGCCACGAGCCCCAGCACGACCGCGCTCGCGACCACGGTGAACACGCCATACGCGTTGCGCACCATGATCAGCACACCCAGCAGCAGCAACGCCACCAGCACCAGCACGGCCGTGATCAGGTCCTGCCCGACCAGGCTCGCGAACAGCAGACCCAGCACCGACGGCGCGACGTACCCGGCCAGCGCCGTGAACGCCATGCCCGGCCCCTCCGGCTTCCCGCGCGACACCGTGACGCCCGAGGTGTCCGAGTGCAGCTTGATCGAGCGCAACCGACGCCCGACCAGCACCGCGGCCAGCGCGTGGCCCGCCTCGTGCACGATGGTCACCACGTTGCGCGCGAACCGCCACGGCGTGCCGCCCACCAGCACCACCAGCAACGCGACACCACCGGTGACCAGCGTGATCGCCGCCGGGGTGTTCGCCTGCGTGAGCGCCGCCTCGACAGCACCGGGCGCGCCGGCCGCACGCTCCCACCCACCAGCCACGGCTTGGCTGGTGACCACGGACGAGACGTCGAGCACACGCGAAATCACGCGCACACCTCACCACAAGCGACATCTGGCCACTGTTAGTGCCCGTCGCCCGGTGGGCCGACAGAGGTCGGTATGGGGTGGGTCACTTCATGGGGTCTCCCTTCTTCGTCTTCGACATCTGCTGGTTGGGGCGCAGGCCTCTACGGCGCCGTTGACCACCTCCTTCACTTGCCTGCCCGCTCCTCGGCCAGGACCGAAGTTTGCGGCTCCGGCGCCGGCTCCGGCCCTGCTCCGGCGCCGGCTCCGGCTCCGGTTGCGCCTGCGGCTCCGGCTCCAGCTGCGGTTGGGCCTCCGGCTCCGGCTCCAGCTCCGGTTGCGGTTGCGGCTGCGGCTGCGCCCGCGGCTCCGGTTGCGGCTGCGGCTGCGGCTGCGGCTGCGACGCCCACCATCGCCCCCTGCCCGGCACCGGTCGCGAGGCAGGCTATGCCCGCAGAACGTGCCCGTAGGCAATCCCTGCGCCCGCACACCTTCGTCCGCCCGGCTCAGCGCCCGCACGCCTTCCTCTCCCCCACTCAGCGCCCGCACCCCTTCCTGCCCCCGACTCAGCACGCGCCGTTGGACCGCAATCGACGGACCCAGCCGACTGCGAGGCGCCAAGCCACCGCCGAGGCCGGCTCTGCAGTGACTGCCCCGAAGAGCGGCACCACCGCGGCCGGAGCGGCGCGTCCACGCGAGCCATTTCACAAGCCGCGGTCAGCCGGGCGAGCGCGGCGCCGGCGCGGGCGTCACCGTGCGGCCGAGCCTGCGACCACCTCCTCGGCCGAGGAAGCCGCGTCGGGCTCTGGCGGGACGGCGTCGAGGGTGGCGCGGAACAGCAAGGCGATCCAGCTGCGGTAGGGGCGCCAGTCGTCAGCCAGGGGGATGAGTTCGGAGGCCGGGGTGGTGGCCGGGAGGCCGTACTCGTCGCGCATGGCTTCGTGGAGGCGGCCGTCGGCGCGGGGAAAGAGGTCGGGGTGCCCCGCGCCGCGCAAGAGGATCTGTTCGGCGGAGAAGGCGCCGATGCCGGGGATGGCGCGCAGGTGCGCGAGGGCGTCGGGAATGGGGAGCGCGCGCAGCTCGGCAGGGTCGAGGCGGCCGTCGGCGGTGGCTTGGGCGATGGAGCGCAGGCGGGCGACGCGGAAGTCGGCCAGGCCGTCCTCCGAGGCCAGCTCGGCCAGGACCGCGGGTGCGGGGAACGAGACCACTTGGTATTCGCCGACGTCGATGATGGCGCCGTGGCGTTCGGCGAGCTCCCGGCGTCGCCGGATGGCCGTGGTGAAGCGCATGCTTTGGGAGAGCACGGACCAGCAGGCGGCTTCGTAGGGCGAGGAGAACAGCACGGGGCGCAAGCCCGGATGGGCGGCGCGCAAGCGGGCGGCGACGGAGTCGCGCAGGTCGATGTCGGGCAGGCCGGAGGCGTCGATGTCGAGGGAGAGCACGCGGCTCACCTGGCCCATCACGCGCGCGGCCAGGTCGATCGGCGCGGAGACCTCGACCTCCACCGTGCCGGGCGATCTCTGGCGGATGGCGGCGCCGGCGTGGGTCCAGACGCCGTCCACAGGAAAGGCCAACCGCAGCACGCCCGGCTCCGAGGCGGCGTCGGGCCGGACGGCCGGGCCGAAACCGGCCAGGTAGTGGCTCGCGGCGGACAGGTCGAACGGTCCGCGCACGGCGATCTCGCCGGTCGGCACGTCGATGGGCAGCAGGATCGGTGCGGTCATCGGGGGGTCCCTCCTCCGCGGCCTCCGGGGGTCGGAGAACCGTGGAAGCGACGTTAGGAAGGAAGGCCGACAATCCGGGGCCTCGAACGCCTGATCGGCGAGATCTTCACTCGATCGTGGAAGACAGGGCTTTGGCATACTGCCGGTATCCGAACCGGAAGGGAGCGAAACCGGTGATAGAGCACCCGAAAGCGCAGGACCGTCTCGCCGATCTGCTCGACGCTCCGGCCAAGACCACGGACGCGGGCTACCTCGACGTCCTCGGCGACGCGCCCCAAGCCGGGCCCACCACGGGAATCACCCAACGCGTGATGCGAACCGCGCTGCTCCCCCAGGTCTACGAACGCTACTGGCGCCCCACGTTCGGCCGGCTGTTCAAGGGCCCGTTCGGCCCCAGCATGGCCGGCGAAGTCCGCCTCGCCACGGAACTCCTCGCGCTCGGGCCAGGTCGGGTCGTGCTCGACGTCGCCTGCGGCACCGGCCGGTTCACCCGCGCTTTCGGGGCAGCCGTGGGAAAAGAGGGCCTGGCCATCGGCCTCGACGGTGCGCCCTCGATGCTCACCCGCGCCGTCACCGAGACCGACGAAGACGGAGTCGCCTACCTCCGCGCCGACGCCGTCGAACCGCCCTTCGCACCCTCCACAGTGGACGCCATCTGCTGCTTCGCCGCCCTGCACATGTTCGCCGAGCCCGAACGCGCGCTGGACTCGTTCGCGCGGATCCTGCGCCTCGGCGGCCGCGTCGTGCTGCTCACGAGCGCGCGCCGCGACTGGCAACCCGCGCGAGTCGTCGACACGGCGGGCGGGATCCTCAGCGGACAGCGGATGTTCGACCGCGGCGAGATCGCCGCCGCATTGCACGCCCGGGGTTTCCGCATCGTCGCCGAGCGGTTCGCGGGCGTCACCCAGATCGTCGCCGGCGAGCTGCCCGAGGCGAACTGATCCACTTTGTCGGTGCTCGGGGATAGCATCCCCGCATGACCGACGCCGCTCCCGTCCCACCCGACGACTCCCATCTGCGCGCCCTGATCGAAGCCACGGCCGAAGCCGTCGCGGCCGCCGAACCCCTCGGCTCCGACCACACCGGAGCCGAGTCCGGCGTGCGGGCGGCCGTGGACCGAGAAGTGCGGGCTCGCGCCGACGAACTCGTTGCGCTGAGCCAAGACCTGCACGCCCACCCCGAGGAGGGCTTCACCGAACACCGCTCCGTCGGTGCGCTGGCGGAGCTCCTGCGCGCCCACGGCCACGAGGTCACCGTCGGCCTCGGCGGCCTCGACACCGCCCTGCGCGCGAGCACCCCGGACAACGGCGGCCCGCACATCGCCGTGCTGTCGGAGTACGACGCGCTGCCCGGGCTCGGGCACGCGTGTGGGCACAACGTCATCTGCACCGCCGGCGCCGGCGGGTTCCTCGGCGCCGCGGCCGTGGCCGAGCAGGTCGGCGGACGCGTGTCCCTGATCGGCACGCCCGCCGAGGAAGGCGGCGGCGGCAAGGAGACGCTCGCGCGCGCCGGGGTGTTCGACGACGTCGACGCCGTGATCATGCTCCACCCGTTCAGCCACGACATCGCGCTGCACCCGTTCCTCGGCCGGCGGCAGCTGGAGATGGTGTTCCACGGCGTCGGGGCCCACGCGTCGGCGCAGCCGTTCATGGGGCGCAACGCGCTCGACGCCGCGGTGGCGGCCTACCAGGGCGTGTCGATGCTGCGCCAGCAACTGCCTTCGACCGACCGCGTGCACGGCGTCTTCACCGACGGTGGCGCCCGGCCCAACGTGATCCCCGAACGCGCCGCGCTGCTGTTCTACCTCCGCTCGGCCGACCCTGAGACGTTGCGCGACCTCGCGAAGCGGATTACCGCGATCGCCCACGGCGCCGCCGAAATGACGGGGTGCGGCGTGGAGCTCACGTGGGACTCGCAGCCGGCGTACCTGCCGATCCGCTTCAACACCACGCTCGCCGGGCGCTGGTCGGCGAACCAGGCCGACACGGGCCGCAAACCGCTGCCGCCGGGCATCGTGCCGGAGTTCCTCACCGGGTCCACGGATCTGGGCAATTTGTCGTACCGGATGCCCGCACTGCACCCCATGATCGCCGTCTCCGGACCGACGGTTGCCTTGCACACCAAGGAGTTCGCCGAAGCCGCCGGCTCACCTTCGGGCGACAAGGCCGTGGTCGACGGCGCGCTCGGCCTCGCGCTCACGGCCGCCGACTACCTCGCCGACGCGACGCTGCGCCAAGCCGTGCACGACGAATTCGAAGCCTCGGGAGGTGCGCTCGACGTCCCGAAGTTCTTCGACTGAAAGCCACCGAACCAGGCTGAGGAACGCCTGAGGATTCTCAGCTGATTCTTCTCAGCAAAGCCGAAGGGATTTCCACAGGGTTCTCACAACCACGGCCGCGAACCTGGTGTCATGACCGAGAACGAGAGTCGGCCCGGCCCCGCCTCACCCGGTGGGCACCAGCCGCACCAGACCTACCCGATCGCTGCTCAGCAGAACGCCCAGCAGCACACCCCGCCGCAGTACGGCCCGTACGCCCAGTACGGGCAGTACCGCCACCAGCAGCAGGCCGCGCCGAACCCGCTCTTCACGCAGCAGCCGCAGGCTCAGCCGGCCACGCAGCCGAAGCGACGGGGCGGCAGGCTCGCCGCCGTCGTCGGCGCGACCGCGCTCGCCGCGGCGCTCGTCGGCGGTGGCGCCGGTGCGGCGATCGTCGGGCTGACCACCACGTCGGTGGCCTCGCCCGCGTCGTCCTCCGCGGTCGCCGGGCAGACGGTCAGCAACACGACCTCCACCGGCGACGTCAGCACCGTCGCGGCGAAGGTCCTGCCGAGCGTCGTGCAGGTCAACGTGGACACCGGCCAGGGCGAGGCCATCGGCTCGGGCGTCATCCTGACCTCCGACGGCCGGATCCTCACCAACGCCCACGTGGTCGACGGCGCGGTCGGCGAAGTCACGATCACGACGTCCGACGGCAAGAAGTACCAGGCCAGCGTGGTCGGCGCCGACACCAAGGGCGACATCGCGGTGCTCCAGGCCAAGGGCGCCAGCGGCCTGACCGCCGCCACCCTCGGCGATTCGAGCAAGCTCGTGGTCGGCCAGGAAGTGATCGCCATCGGCTCGCCGGGCGGGCTGCAGAACACCGTGACCACCGGCATCGTCAGCGCGCTGAACCGGCCGCTGTCCGACGTCGGCGGGGGCGAGCAGCAGCAGCAGCAGTCGCCGTTCAGCCGTACGTCCAACCAGGCGGACAACGGCCCCAGCTACACCGCGATCCAGACCGACGCCTCGATCAACCAGGGCAACTCCGGCGGCGCGCTCGTCGACGCCCAGGGCCAGGTCATCGGCATCAACTCCGCCCTCTACAGCCCGTCGGCCAACTCCGCGGGCAGCGTCGGGATCGGCTTCGCGATCCCGGTCAACGACGCCAAGACGATCGTCGACCAGATCGTCAACGGCTGACGCAGTCGCGGACGGACCGCGGTCGGGGCGGCCCGTCCGATTTCCTCGCTCGAATCGCCGGTAGCGGGGAACCACGGTGAAAGCCGCTCTCCCAGGGTTTCGGGGCCTTGGGAGAGCGGCTTTCACGCTGCCGGGAGCTCGTAGGTCAGCGTGAACGCGTGGTTGCCGGCCTCATCCTGCGCGATCGCGGCGAAGCCGGAGATGCCGGTGAGCTCTCCTGATCCGGAGCCCGCGAGGATCAGCAGCGACAGGCATTCGTCACCAGCCGCGTGGCGCAGTACGAACGAACCCTTGTGCCCGTCGACGGACACCGACAGCCGCTCGAAGGCGACATATGCGCGCGAAGTGGCGTTCGAGGCCGTCAGCATCTCGACGGTGCTGGTGCCCTCCACCGCACCCGCGAACGTCTTGGCGATGGTCACCCGCGCGAACTCGGTGCCACCCGTCTCGTCCTGGGCTTGCGGCTCCCACTTGTCGAGCTCGAACGTGGCGGTCGCGGTGCTGGTCATGGCTGGATCCTTCCGATCGTGAGCCCTCAGCCTGCCCGCCATACCTGCCAGGTTGTGTCGGGTATTTTTCATCGCCGGCGGTTGCCGAACAGCCCCCGCGTGATCTCGCGCCCCAACGCGGACGCGGCCGAGCGCATGAAGGACTTCACCGCCGGGTTGCTCATCGCCTGCGAGATCAGCCCGGGGTCCTCCTTCTCGGCTTTCCCAGCAGGAGCCGGTGCAGGGGCCGGGGTCTCGGCGACAGGCGGCGCGTCCGCCGGCGCCGCGACCCGAGCCGCCAGCTTCTCGTACGCCGACTCGCGGTCGATCGTCTCCGAGTACTTCGCGTGCAGGTCCGACGACGCCACCGCCGCGGCCACCGCCCCGTCCCCGACCGAGCCCATCTTCGACCGCGGCGCCCGCAGCCGCGTCCACGCGACCGGTGTCGGCGCGCCCCGCTCGGACAGCACCGTGACGACCGCTTCGCCGATCCCGAGTGACGTCAGCGCCGTCTCGAGGTCGTAGTACGGCGTCTTCGGGTACGTCTTCACCGTCCTGGCCAGGGCTTTCTGGTCGTCCGGCGTGAACGCCCGCAGCGCGTGCTGCACCCGCGCGCCCAGCTGCGACAGCACCGCGTTGGGGATGTCCGTGGGCAGCTGCGTGCAGAAGAACACGCCGACGCCCTTCGACCGGATCAGTTTCACCGTCTGCTCGATGCGCTCCAGGAACGCCTTCGACGCGTCGTCGAACAACAGGTGCGCTTCGTCGAAGAAGAACACCAGCTTCGGCTTGTCGAGGTCGCCCTCCTCGGGCAGCTCCTCGAACAGCTCGGCCAGCAGCCACATCAGGAACGTC
Source organism: Amycolatopsis sp. NPDC051372 (assembly GCF_040682095.1). Lineage (NCBI taxonomy): Bacteria > Bacillati > Actinomycetota > Actinomycetes > Pseudonocardiales > Pseudonocardiaceae > Amycolatopsis > Amycolatopsis sp. NPDC051372. The sequence goes on along the minus strand of NZ_JBFBAF010000013.1, from coordinate 50,370 downwards.
GAGAACAACGCCGGCTTCGACTGCAGGTCGTCCAGCTCCAGCAGCGTCACCACGCCTTTGCCGTCGGCCTGGAGCATGAGGTCGTGGACGTCGAGCTCGGGCTCGCCGAAGAAGTCCTCGCCGCCCTGGGCCTCCAGATTGGACAGTGCGCGCAGGATCACCCCGGCCGTCGCCGCGGAGACCCCGCCGATGCCCTTGAGGTCGGCCTTGCCCTCGTCGCTGGTCAGGTGCGTGATCACCGATCGCAGGTCCTTCGTGTCGAGCAGCGCCAGTCCTCGCTGGTCGGCCCAGTGGAAGATCAGGCCGAGCGTCGACTCCTGCGTCTCGTTCAAGCCCAGCACCTTGGACAGCAGCACCGGGCCGAAGCTCGTGATCGTGGCCCGGATCGGCGAGCCCTTCCCGCCGGTACCCAGCGAGAGGAATTGCACCGGGCTCGCGGCCGGCGCCCAGTCGTCACCCAGCTCCTGCGCGCGTTTCGTGAGCTTGTCGTTGGCTTCACCCGCCGCCGACAGGCCCGAAAGGTCGCCCTTCACGTCGGCCAGCACCACCGGCACGCCGGCGGCGGAGAGCTGCTCCGAGATCAGCTGCAACGTCTTCGTCTTGCCGGTGCCGGTCGCACCCGCCACCAGACCGTGGCGGTTCAGCGTGGCCAGCGGCAGCCGCACGGCCGCGGCCGCCTCGGTCCGTCCGTCGATCACCACGGCACCCAGCTCCACCGCGGCGCCCTCACTCACGTAACCCTGCGCGATCTCCGCCGCAGGCCCCGACCCCTGCTCGGCCACTGGCTGCACCCCGTTCCGAGTCCGAAATCACACTCTTTCACCTGGCTGCCCGAGCGTAACGCGCCGAATGCGCAGGTAACCCGGCTGACATCCCCGTGTCGGGTTAGGGTTGTCCGGGTGACCGACCACCTAGTCTGGATCGACTGCGAGATGACGGGGCTCGACCTCGGCAAAGACGCGTTGATCGAAATAGCCGCCCTCGTGACCGACGCCGACCTCAACGTCCTCGGTGAGGGAGTCGACATCGTCATCCACGCCGACGACACCACGCTCGACGGCATGCCGCAGGTGGTCCACGACATGCACGCCAAGTCCGGGCTCACCGAAGAGGTCCGCGCCTCCGCGGTGACGCTCGCCGAAGCCGAGCAACGCGTGCTCGACTACATCCGCGAGCACGTCCCCGACCCCGGCACGGCCCCGCTGGCAGGCAACTCCATCGCCACCGACCGCGGCTTCATCTCCCGCGACATGCCGGCGCTCGACAGCCACCTGCACTACCGCATGGTCGACGTCTCGTCGGTAAAGGAACTCGTCCGGCGCTGGTACCCGCGGATCTACTACGCGAAGCCGGAGAAGGGCCTCGCCCACCGCGCCCTCGCCGACATCAAGGAATCCATCGGCGAGCTCGACTACTACCGCAACGTCGCCTTCGTCCCGCAACCCGGGCCGACCAGCGAACAAGCCAAAGCCGCGGCCGCCGAAGTGCAGGAACGCCACCAAAGCTGACCCGGTGAAAACCCGTCGCGAGGGCACGCTACGATATTCCGCAGCAAGGTGATCGCGACGATCCCTCGCAGATGGTGGGCGTAGCTCAGCTGGTAGAGCACCTGGTTGTGGTCCAGGAGGTCGCGGGTTCGAAACCCGTCGCTCACCCCATTACCCCAGTTTGGTCGGTCCTGGTGGGACCTTCCCCGGACTGGGGTTTCGCCTTTTTTCTGGGGGTCGAACCCCCAGACCCCCGCCGGGGGACACCCCGGACCCCCATCCGGCGTGGTCGCCTCGGATCCCCCGGGTTGCTGTCCCGCCTGGTTTCCGGGATCCCTGTCCGATGTGGTTGCCCGGGTTGCTGTCCCGTTTGGGTGCCGGTGGGCACGGTGAGGGGTTTCTTGGTCGGAGGCCCGGGGGTCCTTTGTGGAGGGTCAGGAGTAGAGGAGGGCGTCGCGGAGGGTGGTCAGGAGGGCGAGCAGGAGGGCGGTTGGGGGGCAGCGGGCGGGGCGGGTGCCGGCGCCGCGGCCCAGGCGGGCGAGTTGTTGTTGGTGCCAGGAGGAGTTGAGCAGGTCGTCGAGGAGTTTGTGGCCGACTTTGGGGGTGGGGGCGGCACTGTGGGTGGCGGGGTCGGTCAGGAGACGGTGGGGGAAGGTCGGGTCGTGGGTGATCGGGCGGGCCAGGCCGACGAGGTCCACGGAGCCGGAGGTGACGGCCTCGGCCATGGCGGCGTGGGAGCGGAAGCCTCCGGTAAGCATGAGGGGGATCGTGAGCTCGCGGGCGAAGTGGTCGGCGAAGTCGTGGAAAGTAGGCCTCGCGGGCGCGGGTCGAGGCGCGTTCGGGCGTGCCGTCGACGACGGCGATGCTTTCGTAGGTGCCACCTGAGACTTCGAGGAGGTCGACGCCTTCCTGTTCCAGGGCTTGGGCGACCACGAGGGCGTCCTCGGGGGCGAATCCGCCGCGCTGGAAGTCGGCTGAGTTGAGCTTGACCGACAGAATGAACGACGGCGAGGTGCCGGCGCGGATCGCGCGGACGACCTCCAGAAGGAAGCGCATCCGGTTCTCCAGCGGACCGCCCCAGCGGTCGTCGCGGCGGTTGACGAGCGGGGACAGGAACTGGTTTAGCAGGTAGCCATGCGCGGCATGGAGCCGCACGCCGGCGAAGCCCGCTTCGGCCGCGACGTGGGCGGCGGTCGCGAAGCGCTGGACGAGCGCGACGACTTCCACGTCCGACAGCGCTCGCGGTCGCCGGAACAGCCACTTGCCCAGGTCCAGAGGCACAGCTGACGGGGCGACGACGTCTTGCTGCCGCCCGGCGAGTTTGAGGCCGCGCATCGACTGCCGGCCGGCGTGCGAGAGCTGCAGCAACAACTTGGCCTCGGTGCCGACGGTCGCGGTGGCCCATCGCCGCAGCTCAGGGAGGTGGCGGGCGTCTTCGATCACGACATTGCGCTGAGCCTCCAGCGCCGAGCCGTCGACCATGACGTTTCCGCTGATCAACAGGCCGGCACCGGAGTGCGCGAGCCGCCGGTAGGCCTCCGTGAGCTGCCGCGCCGGCGCGCCGCGCCGGTCGGCCAGGTGCTCACTGGTCGCGGCCTTCGCGAGCCGATTGGCCAGGACGGCGCCGTTGGGCAGCGTGAGCGGGGTGGCGAGGATGTTCTCCTGTACGTCGTACATGAGACCAGAGTGACCTGTACGACGTACAGTTGTCAACGGCCGGTTCACCACGTTGGCGGCCCCACAACGGCCCCCGATCTGTCAGACTGACCCGAACGCGCAGCTAGGAGCCCTCCGGCCGCCGCGGCGGCTAGCCGCGCGCGGTTAACGGGACCCCCCCTGAAACGCGGCTTGAACAGCCTGCTAATCTTTTCCACGTCGCCGAGGGAAACCAAAGCGGCGGGCAGCACCAAGCGCCATTAGCTCAATTGGCAGAGCAGCTGGCTCTTAACCAGCGGGTTCGGGGTTCGAGTCCCTGATGGCGCACCCTCACTCCCCAGGTTCGGACCACTTCCGGCCTGGGGATTTGTGTTATGCGGAAGAGGTTCTTCCATTTCTCCACCGTCCTTTGTGGCCTGTTGCGAGCCCGAGGGGAGCCCGAGACTGCAAGCGGACTGTCGGGGGATGATCGCGGCCGTCGCTTCGGCTGCTGCGAACGCCACCTGTGGCAGCACACTGGTGTAGGTGTCAGAGGTGATGGTGATCGACGAGTGTCGAAGCATGTGCTGGACAACCTTCATTTCCACGCCCGCAGCCAGGGCTAGCGTCGCCGCGCCGTGCCGGAGGTCGTGCAGGCGGATTGGTGGCAGCCCGGCCTGTGCGACGAGTTCGTAGAAGGCCTCGGTCACCTCCGCCGGGTGCAACGGACTGCCATCCGGTCGGGTGAATGTGAGGTCGTGCTCGTGCCAATCGCTCCCGAGCCGCACCTTGTCCGCGTCCTGGATCGCGAGGTGCCGCTGGAGCACCAGCACCGAGTCCGCGTCCAATGCGACAACACCCTCGGAACTGGTCGTTTTCGGCTTCGTCTGAGCCGTCTCCCAGCCCCACTGCACGATCTGATTCGTCACATTCAGGGTGCCGGCCGCCAGGTCGGTCTCCGAGCGCCGCTGCCCACACGCCTCGCCGCGCCGAAGCCCCACATGGGCAATCACGTGGAACAGGGGATACAGCGGATGGTTCATCGCGGAGTCCAGGAACCACCCGGTCTGCTCGGGTGTCCACACCATCACCGGCCCGGGCTTCTGCCCGGTCCGCCGCCACAACTCGACGCGCTCCGCAGTCCAGACCAAGGGCTTCGGCCGCACCAACGCCGGCAGCTCGACAAGCTTGGCCACGTTCACCAGCACCAGGCCTTCCTTGACCGCGGGACTCAGCACCGTCTTCAACGTCCCGTTGATCTTGTTGATCGACGTCGGCCCCACCGGCCGCTGCCACTTCACCGCTGCGATCTTCACCGGGTCCCCGCTCTGCCGGAACTCAGCGATCCGCTAGTTGTGCTCCAGAATCGCTTCGTACATCGAATCCAAATGCCTTACCCGTAGTTTCCGATGCCTGATCCGGCCCAAATGCGGACGGAGGTAAAGCCGGTCGTGCGACTCGTAGGACCTGTAGGTGTTCCGCGCCAACTTGCCGAGACTCACGGCCGTCTGCTTCGCCGCCAGGAACGCCACCAGAACCTCCGCCATGAGCGGATCGTCGGCGACGTCGGCACCGACCTTGACCAACCGCCTCGTCTCTTCGACATCCGGCAGCTTGGCCTTCCTCGCGATCGCCTCGGCGATCAAGTCACCGATCTTCCGGCGAGTCTCATCGTCGTCCTCTTCAGGAATCGCCAGAAGATCACGAACCTGGTCCAGCTGGTCCTGAGCCTTGGTGGCGCTTTCGAATCCGGCGCGGCGACGCGGTCGGCGGGTACCGTTCTCGTCCGGGGGCAACTCGATCCGGAAGGCCCATTGCCCGTGTCGACTGTTCTTCAGTTTAGGGCAAGCTGCCCCGAGCTCCCGCCCCGTTTCGTCCCTGCACGAACATCGCCGGTACGTGCTTCCTAGGGCCATGCCTGGGTTTCCTTCCCTTCGTGGAACCAGCGGTTTCGCTGGGGGGACCCGCATGCTCGCGCCGCGACCAGGCAAAAGGGAAGCCCGAGACGCCTACATCTCACCCGATGTGATGATCGAGACCGAGGACACGGAGGATCTCGACCGTCGGTATCCGGTATGACCCACCGACGCGCAGAACGGGACACGGGAACGACTCCGTCCGCGCCAGCATGTATGCCGTCGTGCGTTTGATCCCCAGCGCACGCGCCGCCGTCATGAGATCCACCACAGCGGGCAGGGCCGAGACCTCGGCGAGAGTGAGGGTCTCGGCCGGGTCTCGATGGGCCGTCATCGTAGTCTCGCCTTCGCGAGACGCGCTGTGGCCACGCGTTCCCACCGAGGATCGACGTCGACGCCCACGTAGCCGCGTCCGGACTCCAGAGCCGCCACACCCGTCGTCCCGCTCCCGGAGAAGGGATCCAGCACCACGCCGCCGGACGGGCAGCCGAGGCAGATGCAACGCCGGGCGATCTCCACCGTGCCGACTGCGGGATGGCCCGTGTTTCCGCGGTCTCCGCTGACGCGCCAGACGTCCGATGCAAGATCCTCACGGCCGAAAGACCAGTGATCGCAGCTGCGAGCGAGCAGGAACACCCACTCATACCGCTGGGCATACCGGTCTCTGACGCTTTCGGGCCGGGCGTTCGGTTTGTGCCAGACCACGGCGCGCCGCAGGAGCCAGCCACGACGCTGCATCGCGAACACAGTCCGCCACGGAGCTCCGACCAGGTCTTTCTGCCGGTGGCTCGACTGCGGTGGCCGGTGTACGCCGTATCCCTGAGCGAGGCGCGCGAACGAAGTCGCGGCATTGGAGCCGGCTGCCACGTAGTTGCCCCAGGAACCACCGAAGCTGTCACCGAGGTTGATCCAGACCGTGCCCCGCGGAGCCAGCACGCGCGCGACTTCGTCGAACACCACCGCGAGACTGGTCGCGTAATCTTCGACGGAAGTCTCTCCACCGAGCTGGCCGTTCACCCCGTAGTCTCGGTGGCCCCAGTACGGCGGCGACGTGACGACACAGTCGATCGAATCCTCAGGCTGCCCCGCCAAGACCAGGGCAGCATCCCCTGTCACCAGCCAGCCGCCCCTCGCTTCTACTTGGCGCTTGCGAATTGTCATGCTGCTTCGCTAGCGTCAATGTCGCAGGGCCCGGTCGTTCGCATATCCCCACCCGACAGACCGACGAAACGCCGGCCCGTCAGCCGCGCAGCCGTCTCGGTCACACCGTTGCCGGCAAACGGGTCTAGAACGACGCCCTGTTCGGGACACCCCACCTCGATGCACTGCATCCACATCTCGACGAGGCCTGTTGCGGCTGCCGATTCCCAGATGTCGCCGTACCTCGTTACCGACTCCGAAGAGAAGTAGTACGCGGGGTTCTTGGTGAGAAATAGAACCATGTCATACTTCCCCAAGGAACACTCACCATTCCAGATCAGGACGTTCCGCAGCGTCCACCCGTCGGACTGCATGGCCAACGCGAGACGCCACGGAACACCCTCAAGTGAGCTCTCACCAGCCACGTCGGGTACGCTCACCCAAGCTGTTCCGGATTCGTGGAGGATCCGCCAGACCACACGGAAAACCTCCCGCAGCAGCACGATCGAATCCGAATTCGACGATGGCAACCGAGTGATGACGCAATCGACGAAGCCACGCCCAGCCGCTTTTTCCACTGATCCCACCCACTCTCGACACGGAATCCTTTCACTCATTCACGAATGAGCACCCGGTAGACTAATTCATCCAAAGTTGAGGGATTGGCGGATCAGGGCCGCAGTCTCGTCTTCGAGCTCGATCTCGAGCGCCGCGCTGATATCCGAGAGCTTGTCCGCTGTAGCCTTTACTGCTGCGGCGTTCCCTACGCGGTACTCGATGCGTAAGAGGTCGCGAAAGAGCGCTTCACTTACGGGTTCGGCTCGGAGCCCTCTGGTCGCAGCACGGCGTGCAGCAGGGATCTCGCCTGACTCCAGGTAATGCTCGGCCAAGGTATGGGCGACATCGACGATGGCATCGATCATTTCGCGTTGGTGCCAGGAGGCCCAGGTGTAGCGGTTGTCGGGAACGTTGCCGAGGGGCATCCCGCCGACGAGGTCGAGAGCCTGCTGGAGGTGTTCGAGACCGCCGGCCTCGCTGTCGAGACCGCGTCGGGTGAGGTCTCGGAAGCGGGACCAGTCGGTGGTCAGGGTCTCGGACAGGCGGTATCCACCCTGTTTGGCGTCGACGTTGGGGAGGTAGAGGTCGCCCGCGGAGTCGTGGCCGAGCCAGGTCCGGAGACGTGAGATGTAGCCTTGGCGAGTGGCGGCGGACCACGGCTGTGCGTCGGTGCCCATTTGCCGGGAGATCTCCTCGGCGTGCGCACCGGGGTTGAGAGCCAGGAATGCGGCAAGCTCGGTCAACCGGTTGATCTTCTTGCCCTCCACTTTGTCCATGTCGAGGCCGCAGAGGCGTACAGGGCCAAGCAGTTGGAGCTGTGGGGCAAGGGCTTCCGATACAGCGATCGTCGCGCGACGCGTGGACAGTGCCGGGGCGCTCGTCTCCTGGACGACCGGTTGCTCGGCGCGCTTCGCCGCAATCCGCGGCAGGTGAAGTTCGGCGCCGAGCGGCTCGATCGGAGTCGGGGCTTGATCGAGGTCCACTTCCGATGCCCCCGGGATCGAAACGTCGGGCTCAGCCGGAGCGACAATCGCGGCGACACCGGTCGCGGCCGGACCGCCGAGGCGCTCGAGGTGGTCGGCGGTGAGGGGCTGCGACGACAAGACCACGTGCGGATCGGCCGGCCGGCCGTGCGGGCTGCGAGCTCGCTCAAGATCATCCAGCAAGTCGTCCAGAGTGTCGTAGCAATCAAGGTGGTCTGGCTGCTGCTCAGTTGCGACGAGACTGACGATCACGTGGCGAGACCATGGCGAGACCGCAAGATCGTTCGCGATGGCACGCACTGTTTCGCGAACCCGGCGGTCCTCGCCGTGCAGCAGGAGGACGCCGACCCGGTCGAGACTGACCCAGGCGAGATCGCCGTTGCCGTTCTCGCCGAGCGAGACGAGCAGCGGATAAGGCGCGGTGGTCTCGGCAGCGGTCTCGTCCGATGGCGCTCCTGGGTCGAGGACCCATCGCCGTGGTGTGGAGCTCTCGGCGTTGAACGGCGGGATCGGATCCGCGGGTTCTTCGATTTCGAGCCAGGTCTCCGACGGTCCGACCCACGCCGCGCGGACGTAGGGAACCTTGTGGCCGGCGTCGGCGGAGTTCACGGCCAGCGCGCGGAGCGCGTTGTCGAGAGACTCGAGCGACGGAGGCTCCGTGTGGGGATGGGGTTCCGTCCGAGACGCGGCGGTGGGGTCGGCAGGCTGGCCGCGCCCTTCTCGTAGGCGGCGACGTGCGACGAGACGTCGCGTTCCCGCGGTCGCGAGGATTCCTGCGGTGATCAGTCCCGCGACTCCCGCGACGACCAGAGGCCCATGATCCGAGTCGTATGCAGCTGATCCGGGTTGGGCCACGGGCCGAAGGGTGGGGGCGAGAGCGGACGAGGGCGGTGCTGCAGTCGGCGTCGATGCCGGTGGTGTCACCGAGGGCGGCGTCGCGTGAGTTGGCTGAGGCGCAGCGGGCGGAATGGCCGCCGGAAGGCGCAGGACGTCGCCGGGGTGGATGTCGTCCGGATCGGTCAGGCGGTGGCCTGAGGGCTGCTGCTGGTCGAGGTTGGCGGTGAAGAGGTCGCGGTAGCGGCGGGCGTCGCCGAGGTGGTCGCGCGCGATCGAGGACAGGGTGTCGTCGGTGTGCACGACGCACTTCTCGGATTGCCGTGGCGGCAGGATCAGTCGCCAGCCTGGCTTGACGAGAGCAACATCGCGCAGAGTCTCGCCGTCGGGTTGGGGCTTTCCGCGGTTGAGGGTGAAGATTTCTTGGTAGCGGTTGCCGTCGCCGAGTTCGTGTGTGGCGATGCGGATGAGGCTGTCGCCGGGTTTGACCTCGTAGTCGCCGGTGGTGTTCGCCGCGTGTTCGGCCGCCGGCATGGAGGCAGCCACGATGGCGGCCATCGGCGCCGGTGGCTGTTCGGCGGCGGTCGCCGCGGCTGTGCCGGTGAACATCAGCAGGAGCGCGCCGGCTGCGATCTTGCGTGCCCAGCCGAGTCCCGATATCCGTGGCAGTGCGGTTCCGCGCAGCAGGCCGGCTGCTTCGACGGCGATGGCCGCGACCAGTTGCAGCCAGGAGACCAATCCGATGAGGACCAGAAACGTCAGGAACACCTGTCCGCTGTCGTGCTCAGTCAAGAGCCTTCTCGCGTCAGAGAAGGAGTCAGGCCAGCTGTCGAGGAGGGCCGCGCGGAAGGTCCAGAAGGCAGCGGGTGGTCCACACAGGATCGTGACCAGGGTGAGTGCTCCCCCGAGAGCTCGCAGTGGTGCCGGTGCGGTGCGCATGGTCGCTCCTTTCTATTCAGCCGGCGGAGATGAGGGTTGCTACGCCGTGACCGTGGACGGTCGTCGCGGTGATGCCGATGGCGCCGAGGAAGACTGTGGGGCGGGTAATCGCGGCGTCCACGACGATGCGGTCGCCCTCGACAGCGACGTCACCGGTGACGTCGGCCGCTTCGAGGTAGGCCTGTGCGGCGGCAACGGCCTGGGCCGGCACGACGGCCGCGTCCTGGCCGGCGGCGAGATCGGCGACGTCGAGGGCTTGCCCGCCGGCGCGGGCGGCTTCTTCGGCAACCGCGGTGGCGTCGGAGTAGGCCTGTGCTTTGCGCGCGCCATCGACCGCGATGCCGATTCCGATGATCAGCGCGGCGCTAAGGCTCAGGATGAGGACTGAGATCGAGCCGCGGTCTCCGCGGAACAGCGTTGTGGCCTTCATGTCAGGGCTCCGTAGCGGTCGATCGGCGAACGGAACTCCGACCGGACAGTTCTGGTGCCGGACAGGCCCGGGATGAGGTCGGCGTAGGGCACCATGCAGGTCACCGTGACGACGACGTAGCCGTCCTCCCCTGGCTTGCCTCGACCATCGACGACGGCGTCGATCTTCAGGTCTGTGCAGGTCAGGGACTGCTGGGCGAGCACTGCCCGGGCGGTGTCGTCGGCCTGGGTCGATGCCGACCGTCCGTCGTGGGCGAGCGACACCGTTCGCGCGGCGGCGCGAGCGGCTTCGGCTACGGCGGCTTGCGCGATTTGCACGCGCATGCCGACGAGGCCCAGACCGAGGAGCAGGATTAGCGCGAACACGCCGACGGTCGCCTTGATGGTCATGTCGCCGCGATCGTCGCTGCGCAGTTGGGTCCACCGGATGGTCATGGCTGGATCCGTTCGACTGGGCCGGTCGCGGTCTGGCTGATCGCGACGGTCATGAACGGGATGAACGATGCGGCGTGCGCTGTCACCGTGACCGAGACGGTGGCGCCGTCGCTCGCTGCCCGGGCGCTGACTCCGCTCAACCAGGTTCCTGTGGCGCGGCCGATGTAGCTCTCAGCGCGAGCCGCGGCCGCGGGCAGGTCGACCGGTGGGATGCGTGCGGCGGCAGCGCCGTCTCGTGCGGCCTCGAGCGCTACCGCGCGGCCGAGGAATACCGCGACCACTTGGAAAACCGTCAGCGCCACCAGGATCAGCGTGCCGATGAGGATGACCGCGGCGACGTTGTCGTCACCGCGCTCGTCCCGCACCGCTCGTCTGATCGCCATGCCGCTCACTGCCCGCCGATCAGTGGGAGCTTCCCGTTGACGAACGCAGTGATCGCACCGGCGACCAGGGTGGCGACGCCAACCGCGAGCGCGGCGTAGAGCGCCTTGGTGATGTTCTCGTCACCGCGCTCGCCGGCGCGCCGGAAATCCTCGCGGCGACGCGAGAACAGCTGGACTCCAGCGAGCCACCAGCAAATGACTCGACGGTTGATCGTGGTCAACATCAGCGATTTTCCTTTCTAGGAGCCGAGCATCGTGTAGACGCCGGGAAAAGCCAGGAACGCGATGAACGCGAGCCCCATGAGGGCGAGCGGAATGCGGTCCGAGCGCACAGATGCGCCGGCGGCGCGCTCGGCCTGCAAGTCCTGATCGATCGAGTCGGCCTTCGCGCACAGCGACGCGACGATCCCGGTGCCGTCGAGGCCGGCGCCGGCGACGAGGTGGCCGAGATCGCACAGCTCCCGTACCCGCGTGGCTGCGCCGAGCCGTTCCAGCCCGGCCCACGGCATGTCGCCGAGCAATTCGGCCTCGTCCATGGCCTCACGGATGCGGTGGAAAGCCCAGCCGTCGCCCAGCGACACCGGGAACCGCAAGGCTTCGACCGGACCGCGGCCGCCCTGGCGGCCGAGCGCGACCAGCCGGCACAAAGCTGCTACCGCAGTCCGAAGCTCACGACGGACGCGCGCGACCTTCGCTTTCAGCGTGGCGGCGAGCAGACACCAGCCGAACGCGCCGGTCGCGATCGACAGCGCACCAGTGAGAAACCAGGGCGGCGCGACGCCGTCGAGCGACAACACGGCAGCAACCAGGGGAATCCACAACACACCAACCACGGCGAAGAAGACACGCTGCAGCAGGAACTGCTCAGCCGGCCTCCCCACGAGTGCCAGTTCGGGATGGGGCGTCCGCTTGGTCACCTTCGACAGGAGGGGGAACCGGACCACCGCTTGTGTCCGGTCCTCGAGCAAGTCAGCAAGCTTCGGCACAGCCGGCACGAACGCCGCGACCACCAGTGTGATGCCGATTGCGAACCCACCCGAAAGCAGGACGAGGGCGGCGCTGGGGCTCATCGCCGTGCCTCCGAACGGGAGCGGAGGAACCGCAGGGAAGGTGGCTCATCTCCGAGCCGTCGAAGCCAGACCACGGCGGTGCCCACCACCGCCAAAACGACGGCCAGCACGCTCTGGCCGAGCACGCTGCGGTAGACGGCGGTGTAAGTCGAGGCTCCGACCACGCCGAACCCGAGGAACATCAGCGCCCAGATGACGAGCAGGGCCCGGGCCGTTGACCGTCGCCGGGCTCGTTCGGCCTCCGCAGTACGACGCGCCGCGACTTCTGCCGCGACCTGCCGAGCGAGTGCGTCCAGCAGCTCCGCGGCACCGGAGCCCTGCTGGTGCACGACACACAATCCCGCCGCTGCGACGTCGCCGACGCGGTCGTCAATGTCGTCGGCGAACGTCAAGGCGGCTGCGCGGAACTCCCAGATCCTCAGCCGTTGGGCGAGTGTCCCGACCTCGTCGGCGATCCCGGCCGGTGCGTCCCGCGCCGACTCCTTGATCGCGGACAGCAGCCCCACGTGGCCGGATCCGATCAGGTCGGCCACGCGACGGAGCCAAGTCTCCAACGCCTCCAGCCGATCGATACGTCGTGCGCTCGTCTTGCCGGCGGAGGTCAGCCACGGCAGTAAGAGCACGGCCGCCGCCAGTGCGATACCGGCGATCGGCCAACCGGTCACCAACCAGCCAGCAGCTCCGAGGACGGCCGCAGCCCCATGCCGCGCGGCCGGCCGCCAACCACGTAACCGCCCGAGCCGCGTCCACAGCCCCTGCGATCGCACGTTCGGGCTGTGGACGCCGAGTGAGGTTCCCCCGCTTTCACGGAGAGCTCCGAGCCATGGTCCGATAGGACCGGAAGGAGCACACCAGTGGCGGCACCCAAGAAGTACCCCGACGAGCTGCGGGCCCGGGCGGTCCGGCTGTACCGGGAGTCTGACCTGAAGCCGGTGATCCGGAAGCTGGCCGAGCAGCTCGGCGTGCATCACGAGGCGTTGCGGAACTGGATTCGCCAGGACGAGGCCGATCGTGGTGAGCGAGCCGACCGGCCGACGAGTGAGATGGTCGAGGAGAACAAGCAGCTGCGCAAGCGTGTCGCGGAGCTGGAGCGGATCAACGCCGTGCTGCGTGATGCGAGCGCGTATTTCGCCTCCGAGATCGGCCCGACCCGGAGGTGATGATGCGGTTCGTCAACGAACACCCGCAGCACCCGGTCGATCTCGTATTGCGGGTTCTTGGTATCGCGTCCTCGACCTTCTACGGATGGCTCAAGCAGGCGAAACAGCCCTCGGCGCGGCGGGTGGCCGACGATGGTCTGGTGGCTGAGATCGTCGATATTCACACCTGCTCGGGCGGTACCTATGGCTCGCCGCGGGTGCATGCGATGTTGCGCCGCCGAGGCATCGCGGTGGGCCGTAAACGTGTCGAGCGGCTGATGCGGCAGGCCGGGTTGCAGGGCGCGTTCCTGCGCAAGAAGTGGCGGGTCGGGTCCACCCGGCAGGATCCGCGGGCCACGCCGGCGCCGGACCTGGTCAACCGGGACTTCACCGCGGTCGAGCCGAACCGGTTGTGGGTAGCTGACGCGACTCGCATTGTGACTGGTCAGGGCGTGTTTTGGCGCGCTGCGGTGCGGGACGCGTTCTCCAACCGGATCGTGGGCTGGAAGTGCTCGGACCGCTGCGACACCGAGCTCGTGCTCGGCGCGTTGGAGTATGCGGTGTGATCGCGGCAGGTCCGGCAGGGCCAGTTGGTCCACCATTCGGACAGAGGATCGACCCCGCCTCGCTGTCCAGACGGCGTCTGCCGCCGGCGAACCCGGCTCAGGTCCGCCGGCAGCAGACGTTTTCGGCCCCATCACCGAGGTGTCTCGACGGACTCGATCATTCCGCCGCTTTTGCCTGAATGGTAGCCGAGTCGAACATGTCTGACGTGCGGCGACGGAACATCGGTAGGAGTATCACCATGCCGCCGACGGCCAGCAGGGCGGCGAGCAGGGCGTTGCCAGCGAAGAACGAACCGGTGGATTTCTCCAGGACGCCGAACGCGTACGGGCCGACGAAGCCTCCGAGGTTGCCGATGGCGTTGATGGCCGCGATGCCGACGGCGACCATCGGGCCGGTGAGGAAAGAAGAAGGCAGCTGGAAGAACGATGACCCCACGGAGCCGACCCCCGCCGTGGCGAGAATCAGCCCGATCATCGTGAGGATCGGATCGCTTGAAGCGGCTGCGAGCACCACGCCGGCGGTGGCGACGAACATCGGGATCGCGGCGTGCCACCGCCGCTCCTGGAGACGGTCGGAGTGGGCAGCCCACAGCAGCGACACGACGAGCGTCACCGCGGCGGGGATGGCCGACAACAAGGACACTGCGAGGGTCGAGAGGTGGTCGCCGTTGATGCTCTTGATGATCTGCGGCATGAAGAACACCAGCACGTAACCACCGCAGTTCTTCGCGAAGTAGGAGAACGACAGAATCAGGACCTTCGGGTTCGCGAGGCAGCGCAGCGGATTGCCGTGGCGGGAGGGGGCTTCGTGCCTGGCCAGTTCAGTGGTGAGCCACGTCTTCTGCTCGGCCGACAGCCAGCGCGCCTTGTCGGGGCGGTCGACGAGCACCTTCCAGATCACCAGGCCGACCACAATGGATGGAAGTCCTTCGGCGATGAACAGAGCGCGCCAGTCTTCGAGCCCGAACAGGGCGTGTGGCCAGGCGGACATGATCGCGCCGGACACCGGCGGTCCGATCATGCCCGACAGCGACGAGCCGATGACGAAGAACGCCAGCATCTTCGCGCGGTCGCGGGGCAGGAACCACAGCGTGAAGTAGAAGACAACGCCGGGGAAGAGGCCGGCTTCGGCGATCCCGAGCAGGATGCGCATGAGATTGAGGCTGACCGGGCCCTGAACGAAACAGGTCGCCGTGGCGACCAGACCCCAGGTGATCGCGATGCGGGCGAGCCACTTACGGGCGCCGAAGCGCGTGAGAGCCATGTTGCTCGGCACCTCGAACACGAAGTAGCCCACGAAGTAGAGCCCGGCGGCGAGGCCGTAGGTCGCGGCCGTGAGGCCGAGCGACTCGTTCATGCTCAGCGAGGCGATGCCGAGGTTCGCGCGTTCCAGGTTCGCCATGAAGTAGGCGATGCCCAGCAGCGGCACGATCCGCCACGCAATCTTCCTGGTGACGGTGCGGTGCATCCGCTGGTCCGGGGTGAGGGCGGTCGGGGGCCGGGAGGTGAACGCCACGATGCGCTCCTTCCTGCTCGTGCGGGATGGGACGAGGACTGCTCATGCGCTTCGGCGAAGCACGCGTCGGGCGCGCCTCGGGCGCGGCGGATGAGGCGGGGGCTATCCGGCGGATAGAATCCGGTGGTGTCCACCGATCCGACGCCGCCGGCCGAGAGCGGCCGCACGCCCACGCCGGTGAAGTCGGCTGACCGGGTTCTGCTGGTGCTGGAGTCGCTCGGGAGCCGTCGTGACCGGCCAACGCTGACGATGCTCAGCGACGAGCTCGGGATTCCCTTGAGCAGCCTCCACGGCCTGCTGCGGACGATGCAGAACCGCGGCTGGGTGGAGACCGACGAAACGGGTTCGCGCTACAGCATCGGTGTGCGGGCGCTGCTGATCGGGTCGGCGTACGC
This sequence comes from Amycolatopsis sp. NPDC051372, assembly GCF_040682095.1. Taxonomy (NCBI): domain Bacteria; kingdom Bacillati; phylum Actinomycetota; class Actinomycetes; order Pseudonocardiales; family Pseudonocardiaceae; genus Amycolatopsis; species Amycolatopsis sp. NPDC051372. Next base: position 34,945 of record NZ_JBFBAF010000013.1, on the reverse strand, counting down.
GCGCGAGGACGAAGCGGTCGTCGCGGCGCGCGCGGTGATGGACTGGCTCAGCGACGAGACAGGCGAAACCGTCCACTACGGCCGGTTGGAGGGCTCCGACGTCGTCTACCTCGCCAAGCGCGAGTCGAAGTTCGCCGTGCGGGTGCACTCCTCGATCGGGCAACGGATCCCTGCGCACGCGGCGTCGCTGGGCAAGGCGATTCTCGCCGAGCAGCCCGAGGACTTCGCCGTGAAGACGTTGAGCTGGCCGCTGGTGTCGTTGACACCCAACACGATTGTCGAACGCGAAGCGCTGTTCGGGGACCTCGCGCGGTCGCGAGAGCGCGGGTACGCCGCCGAGCGGGAGGAGAGCGACACCGGCCTCGGCTGCGTCGCCGTCACGGTCGCGGACACAGCACATCTGGATGCCCTTTCTTTCGCGGTTCCCGTGGCCCGGCTCGAGGAGGGCCGGATCGAAGAGCTGGCCGGCCTGCTCCTCGAGGCCAAGGCGGTGCTGGCCGGGACGGCGACGCCCCGGGGTGCGCGATCGCCCGAATTCCTGGGCAATCTCACGGCGCTCAACGACAAACGCGAGTGACGCGCTAGCTCTCGCCGATCACGTCGACGGATTTCTCGATCCGGCTTTCGGCCAGTTCGATGCCGAACCCGTCCGCGGTCGGGAGCGCGAACGTCCCACCTTCCGGGCTCGGCGGCGAAAGCTCGAAATGGTGCCGGTTGGGCATCGACCGGAACAGGTACTCCACCCGCGGGCATACCTCGGGCGACTGGCTCGCCACTACATGCAGCGCGGCGTGCAGCCCGTGGCCATGCGGGATCACCGGCACTCCGTACGGCTCGGCGAGCGCGCACATGCGCACGAGGTCCGTCACGCCGCCGCACCACTCGGGGTCGGTCTGCACCACGCTGGTCAGGCCCTGCTGCAGGAACGGCAGCAGGTCAAGCCGGTCGTAGAGGTGCTCCCCGCTCGCGAGCGGGATCGTCGTCGACGCCCGCAGCTGCGCATACGACGGGACGGCGCCGGGCGGGAAGGGTTCCTCGAGCCAGTCGGGCCGCAGGTGCTCCACGCGCCGGCACCACGACCGCGCGTAGGCCAGGTCCCAACTCATGAACGCGTCGAACATCAACGCCGAGCGGGTGCCGACGCTTTCCCGGGTTCGCTCGACGAGGCCGACATTGCGTTCCATCCCGTCGACATCCTGCCCGGGGCCGTCGGCGAAGAACCACTTCTGCGCGGTGAAGCCCTCGTCCAGCAGCCGCGTCGCGACGCGCTCCACCTCGTCGCCGTCGTGAGCCGTGCCCAAAGTGCTGGCGTAGGCGGGAATCCGGGTGCGGCCCGCCCCGCCGAGCAGCTGCCACACCGGCGCGCCGAGCAGGCGGCCGCGGAGGTCCCACAGCGTGTTGTCCACTGCGCTGATGGCGATCTTGCGGGCGCCGTGGCGGGAGTGGCGGTTGGCTCGGTGCAGCAGGTCCCAGATGTACGTCGTCGCCATCGGGTCGAGCCCGAGCAGCGTGCGGGCGATGCCGCCCTCGCGCAGGGCGCCGAGCACCTCCGGGCCGAGCGGGCCGTAGCGGCCGATCACGCCGGTCGTGGTCCCGATTTCCAGGTACAGCGAGGTTTTCCGCTCGGTGCCGAGCGCGTTGGGACGTCCGCTGAGCGTGGTGTGGAACTCGTCGTAGACGCTGATCGGGCGGGACTGCGGGGCCGGCGCGGCCGACGGGTTGTTGTCGAGGGTCCCGTGGAGTTCGATCAGGCGCACCGACGAGATGCGGACGTTGATCACGCGACCACCGCCTCGGCGTCGTAGTGCGCGTCGGCCCAGAGTGTCGCGGCTTCGGCCAGTCCGGCACCGCCATCGAGCCGGCTGCGCGGCGACGCGATCCGGCCCAGTGCGGCCGTGGCGGCCTTGAGGCCGGGGATCGCCGGCATGCTGAGGCCATACACGTCGAAGATCGCCATCACCCGTTCGTACAGCGCCGCCACCTCGGGCCTGCCCGCACGCACCGCGGCGACGAGGGCAACGAGCAGGTCCGGCTGCAGGTTGGCCAGCCCGCTGATCGCACCGTCCGCGCCCGCCCACATCGCCGCGGGGATGAGGTCCTCGAAGCCGGTCACCACGGCGAAGCCGGGCCGCTGCGACCGGGTCGCGTCGAGCGCGGCGGTGATGGCCGTGATGTCGCGCACGGTCAGCTTCGCCCCCACGACTTGCGGTTCCTCGGCCGCGAGCCGCCGCAGGAGCGACGGCGGCAACGGCTGGGCCGTGAGCGCCGGGAAGTCGTAGAGGACAACCGGCCGGTCCGTCGCGGCGAGGACCTCGCGGAAGTGGCCGGCAAGCCGGTCTTCGGGGACCTTCCAGTAGAGCGGCGGGAACACTAGCACACCGTCGACACCGACGTCCGTGGCTTGGGCCGCCAGCGCACAGGTCTCGCGGGTCGAGAGCCCGCTGACGCCGGCGAGCACCGGCACGTGGCCGCCGGCCGCGGCGACCACGGTCTCGAGGATCGCGGCCCGCTCGGCGGGGCCGAACTCGGTGAACTCCCCGGTGGAGCCGAGCGGGACGAGCCCGTCAACGCCTCGGGCGATCAGGTCGCCGGTCAGCGCGGCGAGGTCGTCGTGGTCGACGGCGCCGGTCGTGGTGATCGGCGTCAGCAGCGCGGGCCACAGTCGGATAACTGCATCAGGCTCCTTCACATTCATGAAGCCTATTCAAGTAGATGAAGAGTAGCTGTCGATCGAGCTGAGGCCAAGAGGTGTGCGCAGGTGGATCGAGGTGAATCGGTACAGCCGCGACACGCGCCGGAGCGACCGCAGAGGAAATACGGAGAGCACCCTCGGATCCGTTGGTGCACCAAGGTTTTGACTAGCGTTCGAGCGACCGCAGCGCCGTCTCGAGCTTCTCCTCCGGATACCAGAGCGGCACGCTCAGGTACGTGCCCAACCCGCCGAACGGTGAGAAGTGCTCGACCCCGCTGAGCGCACGGACTCCCCCGGCTCTCAGCGCACTGCCGATGGCCGACGCGTCGGAACCGGTGTCGACCCACAGGCCCGAACCGCCGGAGGGCTCCGTCCACCGGCAGCCCGGCCGGACGCGCTCGAGAACCCGCCGCGCGATCTCGTACCCGCGCCACAGCTCCGCGGTCCGCGCGGCCCGCAGCTCGGGCAGGCGACCCAGCAGGTCGACGGCGACGAGCTGGTCGAGAACCGACGACGTCAGGTCGATCGAGCGTTTCAGCTCGGTCAGCCGCTCGACGACCGGCACGCTCCCCCGGATCCACCCGACCCGGAGGCCGCCCCACGTCAGCTTCGAGAGGGTGCTGATCGTGACCAGCTGGTCGAGCGGCAGCAGTGCGCCGAGCCCGGGGCGGCGGTCGCCGTCGAAGAGCAGCTCGGCCGAGGAGGCGTCCTCGACGCAGAAGGTGTGATTCGCGCGCAGGATCCCGGCGAACGTGCGCAGCGACGGCGGATCCAGCGTCAAGCCTGTGGGGTCGTGCACGACCGGCTGGCAGTAGACCAGGCGCGGCCGCCGGCGCGAGACGAGCTGCTCGAGCAGATCTAGCCGCAGCCCGGCGCCGGCGAACGGGACCGGCAGCAGCCGGGTCCCCGCGCGCCGCAGCACGTCGAGCGTACGGCGACTCGTGGGGTCCTCGACCACGACTTCGTCGACCGGCCCGATCAGCAGCTGCGCGGTGAGCCACGTGGCCTGCTGCGCACCGCCGGTGACGACGATGTTCGCCCGGCTTGTGGGAATGCCCAGCTCGGTGTAGTACGCCGCGATCGCGTCGCGCAGCTCCGGGAGCCCCGCCGGGAAGAAGCCGCCGGCCGCGACGTGACCCATCAGCCGGCCGCGGTCGATGCCGGCGATCGCCTCGGCCACGATCGGCAGCCCCGGCAGCGCTCCCCTCGCGATGTCGTAGGACGCCAGGGAATCCGGGCCCAGGACAGTCGCGCCGGGATCCGCGAAGCCCTTCCGGCGCACCCGGCACCCGGAGCGCTGGAAGGACTCCACGACGTCGGCGGCCGCCAGCGACTCGTAGGCCTCGGTGACCGTGCTGCGCGAAACGCCGAGTGCTTCGGCCAGCGTGCGCTGCGAAGGCAGGAGCGCCCCGTCGGCCAGGTGGCTGTCGGTGATCAGCTGACTGATCCCGAGCGCGAGCGCGCGGGCCAGGCCGCGGTCGTTGCTCGGCCAGTCGCCGAGCATCCGCACCAGCTGGTCCGGGCCGATCCGCCCTTCCGAGGGTGGCATCCGCACCTCCTCACGGCACGACGGTACCTACTGGTCGATCACGGAACCGTCGACGCTTAGTCGCGCCTTGACCGGCCGCGGCACGTACGGCACGCGCTCGGTCACGCCCGGGCGCAGTTTCACGCCGATGCCAGGACTCGCGTCGACCAGGAGGAAGCCGTGGCCGTCGTACTCGGGCTGGCCCGTGACGATCTCGGCGCCGTCGGGCCGGTCGGCCAGCAGCGAGTGCCACGTGCGGCCCGGGTACTCCAGCAGCGCGAAGTTCGGGATCGCCGCAGCGATCTGCAGCGACGCGGCCGTGAGCACCGGGCTGAGCGGGTTGTGCGGCACGACGCCGACATGCTGGGCCTCGGCGAGCGCGGCGATCTTCTTCGCACCGGTGATACCGCCGACCATGCCCACGTTCGGCCGCACGAACTGCACCGCCGACCGGCGCAGCAGCATTGCGAACTCCCAGATCGACGTGAGCCGCTCACCGGTCGCGATGGGCACGTCGACGCGGCTCGCGACGTACTCCATCTCATCGAAGTTGTCCGGGGTCACCGGGTCTTCGAGGAACTGCGGGCGGAACTCGGCGATGCCGAGCCCGAGCTGCACGGCCTCGGCCGGGGTGAGGCGCCGGTGGATCTCGATGCACAGGTCGACGTCGTCCCCGACGGCGTCGCGGTAGGCGGCGACGGCCTCGATCGCGTGCCCGATCTTCGCCGCGTGGGTCGAGAAGTACGGCACGGAGCGGTCTTCGTCGAGGAACGGCGTCAGGTGCCCGACGGCCGTGAAGCCCTGTTCCTTGGCCGCCTTCACGCCGTCGACGAGCTCCTGGCGGGTCGTGCCGACCACGTGCTGGTACACCCGCGCGCGGTCACGGACCGGGCCGCCGAGCAGGGCGTGGACCGGAGCGTCGCGGTACTGGCCGGCGATGTCCCACAGCGCGATGTCGATCGCGCTCAGAGCACCCATGATGTCCGCGCCGCGGAAGTGGAACGCGCGGTAGAGGTACTGCCAGTGGTGCTCGATCCGCAGCGGGTCCTCACCGAGCAGGTACTCGCCGAACTTCACCACGGCCGCGGCGGCGGACTCGTGGAACCCCCACGCGCCCGACTCGCCGAGCCCGAGGAGTCCTTCGTCCGTGTGGACCTGCACGAAGAGGTAGCGGTCGACCAGGATCGGTTCGACCTTCGTGATCTTCATCGGGCGACTCCGTCGTTCGTGGGGGCGAGGGCCCGGTCGGGCACGGTCGTGCCGGTGACCGCGGGGCGGGACAGGAAGATGCAGACGAAGCTGATCGCGCCGAGCACGACCATCATCAGCGCGACGGGCCAGTAGGAGCCGCCCGCCCAGGTCACGAGGCTCAGGCCGAGGACCGGGATCAGGCCGCCGACGGCCGAGACCGACTCACGGGCCAGTGACACGCCACTGACGCGGATCCGAGGCTCGAACATTTCGGTCAGGTAGGCCGCCTGCCCGGCGTTGTTGAGTTCCTTGCCGATCGAGGTGCCGAGGATGAGCGCGAGCCAGATCACGACGGGTCGGCCGGTGTCCACGAGCCAGTAGAACGGAAACGCCAGCAGCACCGCGAACGCGGCGGCGGCCAGGTAGACCCGCCGGGTACCCCACCGGTCCGTGAAGTGCCCGAAGAGAGCCACCGAACCGATCCCGAGCGCTGATGCGATGAGCAGACCGGTGAGCACGGTCTGCTGGCTGACCCCGACCTGTTTCACCGCGTAGACCGTGACGAAGACCGTGTAGAGGTAGCCCAACGGCGGGTCCATCAGTCGGGCACCGGCCGCGAGGAGGACCTGCTTCGGCGACGTGCGCAGCAGCTCAGCCATCGGCACGCGGGGCTGTTCGCCGGTTCCCTTGATCCGTTGGTACTCGGGGGTTTCCTGCACGCGTAACCGCAGGAACAGGCCGACGGCCACCGGCACGATCCCGACCAGGAACGGGATCCGCCAGCCCCACGCGAGGAGCTGGTCCTGCGGCAGCGTGCCGACCAACGCGAAGGCCGCGGTCGACAGCAGCATCCCGATCTCCGCGCCGACCTGAGCGGTCGAGGCGAACAGGCCGCGTTTGCCCGGCGGCGCGTACTCCGCGCTCATCACGACCGCGCCGCCGAACTCGGCGCCCGCGCCGAATCCCTGGCACAGCCGCAGGAACACGAGCAGGATCGGCGCCCAGATCCCGATGCTCGCGTAGGTGGGCAGCGCACCGATCGCCGTGGTCGCGATGCCCATCAGGACCAGCGTCGTGATCATCACGGCCTTGCGGCCGCGCCGGTCGCCGAGGTTGCCCAGCACGATCCCGCCGAGCGGCCGCGCCACGAACCCGACCGCGAACGTGGCCACCGAAGCGACGGTGCCGACGTCCGCCCCGAGATTAGGGAAGAACAGCTTGTTGAGCACCAACGCCGAAGCGAGACCGTACAAGGCGTAGTCGTACCACTCGAGCGCACTGCCGATGATGCTGGCGGCCACGACGCGCCGTCGCATCGGCGACCTGTCGGGGCCGGAAACCGCGGGGTCGCGGGGTGGTCGTCGCGCATCCATCAGCTGATCCTCTCCATTAAGGACTGATGCAGGCACGACGGTGCGCCCTGGGACGTGACCGACGCCAGGCCAGTGCGGGCCAACTGGCCTGCCGCCTCAGCCGCCGAGGGTTTCGAGCACCCCGCGAGCGACGCCGGTGGCGGTTTCCAGGACCGCACGGGCCAACGCCAGCATGTCTTCGCCAGCCGCGCGGGCCGGCTCGATGCGTTCTTCGACGATCGCGAGCATCGCGGTGCGCAACTCGGTGTTGACGTTGACCTTGCCGACGCCGGCGGCGCCGCACGCGCGCAAGTCGGCGGCGGGCAGGCCCGAAGCGCCGTGCAGGACGAGCGGAATCGGTCCGGCGTGGTCCCGGATGCGGGCCAGCAGCGACCAGTCGATCGCGGGCGCACCGCGGTAGTGGCCGTGGACGTTGCCGACGCCGCACGCGAGCAGCTGCGCCCCCGAAGTCTGAAGGAACTTCGCCACCAGCTCGGGATCGGTCTTGCCGGCGTCGGCGGTCGCGTGGGCCGAGGCTCGGTCTTCGGCACCGGGAACGCTGCCGAGTTCGCCTTCCACGACGACGCCCAGTGGCTCGGCGAAAATGCGTACGTTCCGGACGAACGCCGCGTTCTCGGCCTGCGGCAGGTGTGAGCCGTCCGCCAGCACCGCGTCGACGCCGGCTTCGATCGCGCCGCGGATCAGTGCCTCGTCCTTGGCATGGTCGAGCTGAACGCAGACGGGCACGGCCGAATCGTCGGCGATGGACCGCAGCGTCCGGATGAGCCGCGTGCCGGTGGTGGCACCGGCGGACGACGGTGCCACCAGCAGGACAACGGGCCGATCCAGGGCTTCCGCAGCGGTCACGACCGCCAGGGCCGTGTCGGCTCCGTAGCAGGTGAAGGCAGGAACGGCCGCCCGGTCGCCGAGGCGCCGGGCGACCAGGTCATCGAGTGCCGCACGCATGGGGGCAGGACTCCGTTCACGTGGTGACCGGGTGGCCGGGGCCGCTCGGTCAGCGGTCCCGGCCACCCGGGGATGGGGTGAGGCGGCCGGCGTCAGGCGGGCACGGCCGGGGCGGCCGGCACGCCGCGCTTGCGCATCGCAGCGACCGCGAGCAGCCCGATGACCGACGTGAGGGCGACGAAGTAGTACGGCGAACGCAGGTCGTTCGTCGCGCTCACCAGCCAGGTGCCGATGTAAGGTGCCGTGCCGCCGGCGATGACGACCGAGATGTTGGTCGCCAGCGCGGTGCCGGTGTAGCGGACCTCATCCGGGAACAACTGCGGCGTCACGGTGTAGGACGCGACTTGCAGGAACGCCATGTTCACCATGATCAGCACGTAACCGAGCGCGGCGAGCCACAGGTTGCCGACGTCCATCAGCAGGAAACCTGGGTAGGTGATGACCGCGTAGCCCGCGAGCCCGATCGCGGCGACCTTGAGCGGGCCGATGCGGTCCGCGAGCCGGCCGGTGAGCGGCATCAGGCCGACCGCCACGAGCGTCACCGCCGCGGTGATCCAGTACACCGGCGACTTCGCGTAGTGCAGGTCGGTCACCAGGTAGATCGAGATGAACGTGGAGCCGATGTAGGCCGCGCCCTGCACGCCGACGCCAAGCGCCGTGGCCTTGACCAGGGCTCCGGGGTAGGACTTCAGCGCCGCCGCGAGCGGGAAGCCGTGCTGGGCCGTGGCGACGGTGCGGTCGATGTCGGGCAGCATGCGCCGGGCCAGGTAGCACACGACGGTCAGCGGCAGGCCGACGAGGAACGGGATACGCCAGCCCCACGAGTTCAGCTGTTCGGTCGCGAGCACACCGGACACGATGCCGATGGCGGCCGACGCGATGGCGAAACCGGCGTTGGTGCCCATCGGCGTGAACGCGCCGTAGCGGGCTTTCTTGTCCGGTGGCGCGGCCTCGGCGATGACCGTTGCGGCCCCGCCGACCTCGCCACCCGCGAAGAAGCCCTGGGCGAGCCGGACGACGAGCAGCAGGAGCGGCGCCAGGACGCCGACCGTGGCGTAGGTCGGCAGAACGCCGATCGCGGTGTTGGCCAACCCGATGCCGACGACAGTCACGAGCAGGGACCGTTTTCGCCCGAAGCGGTCACCGATCCAGCCGAAGACGATCCCGCCGACGGGCCGGATCACGTACGACAGTGCGAACACCGCCAGCACCGCCAGCAGCGACGCGACGGGATCCTTGCCCGGGAAGAACAGCGGCGCGATGATCGCGGAGACGTAGCCGTAGAGGGCGTAGTCGTAGTACTCGATCAGCGTGCCGATTCCGCCGGCCAGGCCGACCCGGCGGACTTCTTTCGCGGTGTGGACCGACACTTCTGGCTCCAGATCACGGAGGGTCACGTGCGACCTCCGTCCGAAAGGGACAGTGACTTCTTCGTCGGCTTCTTGGCCGTTATCATGGACTTGGTTTCCTTATCCGAGGTCGTCACGGTAGGCGCGGACGATGTCGTCGAAGGTGTGTTCGGGCCGCAGCCCGAGTTTCTCGGCGCGAAGCGTGTGGAAGCGGGCGGGCCAGCTGCCTACGATGGCGCCCACGGCGGGGTCGTCGGTCCAGTCGATGAGGTCGCTGGTGCCCGCGCCGGCGACGCGGTCGAGCGCGGCCGCCATCTCCTGCGGTGTCGTGGTCAGCGCGGGCAGGTTCATCGCCGTGCGGCTGCCCCACTCGGCCTCGTCCACTTCCCCCGCGCGCAGGAGCCCGTCCAAGGTCTTGCGGGGTGAGGACAGCGCGATCGGCGTGCCGGGCGGCACCGGGCAGGCGGCGCGCTGTCCGGCCAGCGGTTCGCGGATGATGCCAGACAGGAAGCTCGACGCGGCGGCGTTGGGCTTGCCCGGCCGCACCGACACGGTCATCAGCCGCACGGACCGTCCCCGGACGAACCCCTTGCGGCTGTAGTCGGCCACGAGCTGCTCACCGATGAACTTCTGAATGCCGTAGCTGGACTGTGGCCGCGGCAACGTGGTGTCGTCGACGTCCCCGACCGGGCCGAGCGCCGGGTCGCTGCCGAACACCGCCAGCGAGCTCGAGAACACCAGCACGGGCGCGGCGGCGAGGCCCCGTGCGTACTCCAGCAGGGCGCGTGTGCCGTCGAGGTTGGTGCGCATGCCGAGGTCGAAGTCGGCCTCGGCCGCGCCACTGACGACACCGGCCAGGTGGAAGATGGCGTCCACCGGCCCGAGCCCGGCGAGCACGGTGGTGAGGTCGCCGGTGACCACGCGCACTCGCGGGTCTCCGGCGAGGTCGGCGGGCGGGGCGAACAGGTCGACGAGGACCAGCTCGCCGAGTTCCTCCGCCGGCGCGCCGCCGAGACTGATCGAGGCCGCGAGGAGGCGGCGAGCGAGGACGGCGCCGAGGAACCCGGCGCCGCCGGTGATGACGATGCGGGTGCTCATGCGTTCTCCAGCCGGTCGATGACGTCCGCGAGTGAGGTTTCGCCGCCGACGTTGCCCGCGAACACCACATAGGGCAGTCCCTCGGCGGGCCCGGAAGCCGGTTCCCACAGGGACACGATGCCGGGCAGCAGGGAGCCGCGGATCCAGGCGCGTCCGATGCCGAGTGATTCCGTCGCCACGTCGGAGGACGTGATGCCGCCCTTGCCGACCACGTAGGACGGTCGGCGTGCGACGACGATCTCCCCCGCCACCCGGGTCAGCGCGGCACTCACGCGCCGGGCGATGTCCAAGCTCCCGGCCTCGTCGTCGCCCGTAACGAGCGTGCGCGAGGTCTGCAGCACGACGAGGGATTCCGTGAGGGCCGCCGTGGCGGTGGTGACGGCGTCGCGCAGGTGCTGTCCGGCGCGAGCGTCGTCCAGGACGGTCGGGACGTCGAGTTCGACGGTCGTGAACTTCCGCCGCCCGGACAGGTGGTCGAGTTGCCGGCTCGTGAGCCCGACGTGCGAACCCACCACCACCAGCCCGTGGGTGTCGCCCTGGACCAGCTCTGCCAGCGTGGCGTCGTCGATCGGCGGCGATGCGTCCTGCCCCACCCGGGCCCGCACGAACGACGGGCCCACCCGGTAGAGGAACGTCTTCCCGGCCGCCTCCGCCGAGAGGATCGCAAGCACGCTTGCCCGCAGGTCGTCGTCCTCGTCGGCGTCGAGCACTACCACCGGGCCGTCGAGCCGGGCCCGCACCGCATCAGTGGTACCGGTGCGAATGGCGTCCAGCCTCAGTTCGGTGACCGACGAGCTCGGGATCCGCCCGCCGCTCTTCTCCTCCACCCACTCGGCCAGCCGCGACGAGCGGTAGCCGAAGGTCGCGTCGCGGGCGAACTCGCTCTCGGCCGCCGGCAGCAACCCCTCGGCCGTGCGCAGCCAGTGCGTACCATCGATCGTCAGGCGCCCGGCGTCCACATAGGCCGGTGCGAGCAGCACCGCGTCGACCTCCGCGCCGTGCGCGGCCACGACCTCGCCCAACACGTCGGTCTCCAGCGGGAAATGCCCGCGCAGCGTCGAATCACTGCGGCTGGCGAACGCGAGCCGCACGCCCTCCAGCTCCGCCGCGGCCAGGCACGCCTCGGCCACCTCACGGCTGCGGGCGGCCGCGTCGGCCGGCGCCAGGCTGCGGGTGTTGGTCAGCACGAAGAACCCCGCCCGGCCCTGCCGCAACGCCCAACGGATGTCCTCGACCGACCACCGCGTGAGCACCGGCAGGTCACGCACGGTCTGCGTTCCCGTCGGATCGTCGTCGAGCACCGCGACCTGCCGCGCGCCTACGAGCGCGCGCCGGACCTCAGCGGCCGCGACCCGGCGCACCGGCGGCGTCATTCGATCCCCTCGGTGGCCAGCAGCAGGCGCATGCGGTGCGCGGCCAGCTCGGGGTCGGGGAAGAGGCCGAGCTCGTCGGTGAGCACGAACAGGTCCGTGAGGTGCTGCAGCGACCGCATGCCCTCACGGCCGCTGACCATGCGGTAGTGGTCCTGATGCCCCGAGAGCCACGCGACGAACACAGTGCCGACCTTGTAGCGGTCGGCCGGCGCCTCGAACATCTTCACCGCGAGCGGGATCGAGCGGTTCATCGTCTCGGCGAAGCCCGCTTCGTCACCGGCGTCGAGCGCCGCGAACCCGGCCGACGCGATGGGCGCGATCGGGTCGAGCACGCCGAGCAGGCCGTGGCTGTGGTGCTCGCCGTCGCCCAGCAGCAGGTCGGTGTAGCCGTAGTCGTCGCCGGTGAACACCTTCACCCCGGCGGGCAGGCGACGGCGAAACTCCTGTTCCAGCTCGTGGTCGAGCAGGCTGAACTTGATGCCTTCGAGCTTGTCGACGTTGTCGCATGCCAGCTGCACGACCACGTCCATCGCGGCGAGCGGGTCGGTGTGGCCCCAGTAACCGGCGAGGCTCGGATCGAACCCGGTGCCGAGCCAGTGCACGATGGCCGGCTTGTCGGCCTTGACGAGCACCTCCCGGTACACCGTGAGGTAATCGTCCGGCGTCTTGGCGGCGGCCACGAGCGCGTGGCTCGCGCGCAGCACCGCGGCGCTGCCCTGGGCCTGCACGAACTCGAGCTGTTCGAGGTAGGCCTCGGCGATCTCGGTCAGCGCCGGCCGGGCCGAGGTGAGCTGGTCGGTGCCCGCGCCGGCGACCACCGCGGCGCCGGCCTCGAGTGCCGCGCCGACACCGAGGCGGATGAGCTCCTGCGCCTGGCGCCAGCTGAGGCCGCCGGGCCCCCGCTCCGAGGTGTCCATGGCCTCGGCGATGCCCACGCCGTAGGAGAACAGGTGCTGCCGGAACGCGATGGTCGCTTCCCAGTCGACCGGCGGTTCATGGCCCGGCTGGTACTCGGCGCGCGTGTCGGCGACCACGTGGGCGGCGGCCAGCACGGTGCGCGAGGTGAAGGGCGCCGGGTGGCGCGGGTAGTCGACGGGCTCGTGCATCACGTGCGGCGTGGTGCCGCCGTCGGCCGTGGGGAGGACGAGCGCGATCGAGTTCAGGGTCGTCACTGCGGGGGATCTCCTTGCTGGGGGTCAGGACCAGGCGGCGGCGCCGCCGGCGCGTTCGCGATCGGCCTCGGAGCCGATGACACCGGCGGCTTTGAGGTCGGCGATCTGGTCGGGGGTGAGTCCGGTGGCGGCGAGGACTTCGTCGTTGTGCTGGCCGATCTTCGGCGGCACGTGCCGCAGGCGCGCCGGGGTTTCCGAGAGCGCGACGGGCATGCCGACCCACTTGACCGGGCCGACACCTGTCACTTCGGACTCGATGACGAGCCCGTTGTGGCGCACCTGCGGATCGTCGAACACCGCGTCGTACTCGTGCACGGGCGCCACGAGGACGTCCTCAGCCTCGAACCGGGCCATGATCTCGGCGCGCGGGAACTTCCGGATCGCGTCGGCGAGCAGCCGGTGCGTCTCCTCGGTGTGCTCGCGCAGCCCCTCGATCGTCTGGAACCGAGGGTCGGCCACGTACTCCGGCGCGAGCCCGCACGCCCGCGCCGACCGCTGCCACTGCTCGTCGACGTAGAACTCGCCGATGAGCGTGAACCACAGGCCGTCGGCGGCTTCGTAGTAGCCGTAGAGCGCGGTGTTGTGGGCGTGCGCAATGCCGGCGGACGGCCGGTCGAAGCGCTGCCCGGTGTTGAGGTAGGTGGTGCCTTCTTGCAGGTGGCTGGTGATCGCCGCGTTGAGCAGGTTCGAGTCCACGACCTGGCCGCGGCCGGTCTTCTCGCGGGCGGCGAGCGCGATCATCATGCCCTGTGCGAACTGCATGGACGCCAGGTAGTCGATCATGAAGGTGCCGACCGGCACCGGTCCGGTCTCCTGACTGCCGGTGAGCGCCATCAGGCCGCTGATCGACTGGGCAGCCAGGTCCTGTCCACGCCGGTGCACGTACGGCCCGGACAGTCCGTAACCCGAGGCGTAGGCGACGATGATCCGCGGGTTGATCTTCGACAGGTCGTCCCAGCCGAACCCGAGGCGGTCCATCACGCCGGGCCGGAAGTTGCTCGCGACGATGTCGGTGTCTTTCGCCAGCCGATAAATGAGTTCCTTGCCTTGGGGTGATTTCACGTCGACACTGATGCTCTTCTTGTTACGGTTGGTCGCCGACCAGTGCGGGCTGAACCCGTTTTCCAGGAACGGCGGCTGGAAGCGGCCGATCTCGCCGGCGTCGATCCGCTCGACCTTGATCACCTCGGCCCCGAAGTCAGCAAGGACCTGGGTGGCCGAAGGGCCTTGCTCGAGTTGGGTGAAGTCGAGGATGCGGATGCTTTCGAACGCGTCAGTCATGCGTGCCTTTCTGTGTTCGGGCCACGGCGCGGGCGCGGCTTCAGGCCGGCCGGCTCGGGCCGGAACAGGCGCGGATCAATCAGGCGGGGCTCCGACCGCATGACCGGGACGAAACCCATCTGGTCGAGCACGTCTCGCTGCAGGTCGACACCGGGAGCGATCTCGATGAGCTCCACGCCGTCGGCGGTCAACCGGAACACCGCGCGTTCAGTCACGTACAGCACCTCCTGGCCCGATCTGCGGGCGCGGTCGGCGCTGAAGCAGATGTGAGAAACCTCGTCGACGAACTTCGGGTACCGGCCGTCCTTCGTGATGACGAGCTGCCCGTCGGTGATGCCGGCCTCGAGCCCGCCGCCACGCAGGGTTCCGCAGAACACGATCGTGCGGGCCTTTTGGCTGATGTCGATGAACCCGCCCGGCCCGATCGGTTTCCCACCGGCCGCGGCGACGTTGACGTTGCCGTGCCGGTCGATCTCGGCGTAGGCGAGCCCGGCGAAGTCGAGGGCACCGCCGTCGTAGAGGTCGAACTGGCTCGGCATGTCCACGATAGCCGACGGGTTGATCGCGGTGCCGGAGTCGAGCCCGACTCCGGGCAGGCCGCCGAAGACACCCTGTTCGACGGTCAGGGTGAAGCGGTCGAGGAACCCTTCCTCCAGCGCCACGTAGCTGATGCCGTTGGCCATGCCGACGCCGAGGTTGGCGAGGTCGCCTTCGTGCAGTTCGATCGCCGCGCGCCGCGCGACGACCTTCCGCTGGTCGAAGGGCAGCGGCTCGACCTCCGTCGGGCGATTCGGCAGCGTGCCGGTGCGTCGTGGGTCGGCGACGGTGATCGGCGTCTGGTTCGGGTAGTCGGTGAGCACCACGTGGTCGACCAGAGGCCCGGGGATACGCACCCGGTTGGCCGGGATCTCGCCCCGGTCGACCAGCCGCTTCACCTCGACGAGGACCAGGCCGCCGCTGTTGTGCGTGGCCTGGGCGATCGCGAGGTTGTCGCCGAACGCGGCTTCGTCGTCCATGCCGATGTTGCCGTCGACGTCGGCCACGGTGGCGCGCAGCAGCGCGACATCGAGGGGGAACCGCGGGTAGAACAACCAGTCCTCACCACCGAGCGTGACCAGCTCGCTCAGCCCGGTGGTCGTGCGGGTGTTCATCCGGCCCCACTGCTGCCGAGGGTCAACAAAGGTGCCGAGCCCGATGTCGGTGAACAGCCCGGGGCGTCCCGCCGCTATTTCCCGGTACAGCAACGAGATCGTGCCGGCGGGCAGGCCGATGGCCTCGACCTCGCCGCGCGCGATCACGCCTTGTTCCCGGGGCGAGAGCACGAAGTGCGAGCCGATGAACCGGTGCGCGAGTCCGGGGATCGCGATGTGGTCGACGCCCCGGCCCTCGTGGTCGCCGAGGCCCATTACGTGTACGACGGTGAGGCCTGTGGGCGAACCACCGCCCTCCCATCGCTGTTCGAGCGCCGCGAGCAGGGTTTCGGGCACCTGCAACAGGGATCCGGTGCCGCCGACCGCCACGGTCGCCCCGTCGGGGACGAGCGCGACGGCCTCCTCCGGCGAGAGGTGCAGGTTCGTGCGGTCGCGGCCCGAGGGCGCCGCGTCGAGCGGGATCACGCCATCACGTCCCCACCGCACACGTTCATGCACTCGCCCGTGATGTAGGACGCGTCGTCGGACGCGAGGAACGCCACCGCGGCGGCCACCTCGTCGGGCCGACCAATTCGGCCCAGCGGGTTCGTCGAGAGCCGTCGTTCCAGCGCGTCCGCTGCGTTCTGTCCCGTGATGCGCCCGACCTGTTCGCTGCCGAAGTCCGACAGTGGCGTGTCGATCCGCCCCGGCGCCACCGCGTTGACCCGGATCCCACGCGGCGCGAGCTCGGCCGCAAACGACTTCGTCAGGCTCAGCACCGCGGCCTTGGATGCCGCGTAGTTGGCCGACAGTGCGTTGGGCAGCAGCGCCTGGATCGACGCGACGGTGACGACCGCGCCGCCTCGGCCGAGGCGGCGGGAAGCCAGCTGCAACGTCAGCAGTGCGCCCCGCGCGTTGACGTCGAGCACGCGGTCCCAGTCGGCGACGGTGAGCTCGCTCGCGGGCGCGAAGGTCTGGATGCCCGCATTCGCGACCACGATGTCCAGCCGCTCGTCCCCCTCGGCGAACGACGCGGGATCACCGACGTCCAAGGCCAAGGCTTCGGCGGCGAACCCCTTGTCCCGCAAGGCCGCCACCACGGCTTGAGCCTGAGCGAGGTCGAGGTCCGCCACCACCACGGTGGCATCCTCGGCCGCGAGCCGCTCCACGATCGCCCGGCCGATGCCGCGGCCGCCGCCGGTGACCAGTGCGCGCTTGCCGGTGAACCGTCCCACCATCAGTCGCCGGCCTTCCCGCTCGCGGCGACCCCGCCGAGCGGTACCTTCGACAGCAGCTCGACCTTCTGGCCCTGCTGGCACACGCGCCCGTCCTGGTCCACCACCTCGACGTCGAAGGTCACGATCGCCTGGTCCGGCTTGGACTTCGAGTCGCGCATCCCGGCAACCGAGTAGTTCACGAAGATGGTGTCGCCGATGAAGATCGGCGCGACGAACCGCCAGTCCTTGATGCCCAGGAACGCGATCGCGGTGTGCCGCAGCATTTCCGTGCGCGGCCACATCAGCCCGTGCGCGTAGGCCAGCCCGAGCATGCCGTGCGCGATCCGCCGCCCGAACTGGCTGGCCTTCGCGTACACGTCGCTCGTGTGCACCTCGGAGTAATCCCCGGTGAGCCCGGCGAAACCGATGACGTCGGCGTCCGTGATCGTCCGGCCCGGACTGCGGAACGAGAGCCCGACCGACAGGTCCTCGTACAACAGTCCTTGACGGGGGATCTCCTTGCTCATGCGTGACTTCCTTCCTCTGCCCCGACGGCGGTGTCGTCGAGAGCGGTCTTGAGCGAACGGGCGGCCTCGAGCGGCGACAGCGACCGGAACCGGTCGCCGAGCACCTCGATCTCGAGCGCGCCCGCGTACCCGGCTTCCCGGGTGAGTCGCACGAATTCGCGCAGCGGGACGACCCCCTCCCCCGGGAGGCCTCGCGACGGCAGCCGGCTGGGCTCGGGCACGACCCAGTCGGCGAGCTGCACGGCGGCGATCCGGCGCCCGGCCCGGTCGAGCCCGGCGGCGAGCCGGGGATCCCACCACAGGTGGTAGCTGTCCACGGCGACGCCGAGGAACGGCGAATCGAACCTCTCGACGACGTCAACGGCCTGCGCGAGCGTGACCAGCCACGACCGGTCGGCCGCCAGCACCGGGTGGAACGGCTCCAGCGCCACCACCACGCCGGCCCGCTCGGCGGCCGGCAAGGCGAGCTCCAACGCGGCGTCGAGGTCCGCTTCGGCCGCCCTCGAGTCGGCGGGGCGCGGCGGCCCGGCGATGACGACGAGCACACCGGCGCCCAGTTCGGCGGCTTCTTCGAGCACGCGCACGGTTTCGTTGTGTCCGGCCCGGCCGAGGAAACCGCCGCGGCACAACGTGTCGACGCGGACGCCCGCCCGAGCGGCCGCCTTCGCCATTGCACGGGTACCGCGATACCCCGGCGCCTGCCGCCACACCGCCACTGCGTCGAATCCGGCTTCGGCCGCGACCACCACGAACTCACCGGTTTCCAGGTGCAGGAAGCTCCCCTGGCTCAGCACGGTTTGGGCGGCAGGCACTCCGACTCCTTCGTCTCACGCGGCATCGCACGCCCACTATAAATGGAACGTTCTTCAATAGTGGAACACCGTTCTGAAAGTTTGTCAATTAGCGGGTGACCACACTGAGCGCCGCCGCGGCGGCGCTCAGCTACGCTTGCCGGACGTCGGTGCGGCGGAGAGCAGGGAGCAGGGAGCATTGTCGCGCGGTATGGGTGTTCTGCAGTGCTTGATCGGCCACCCGAAGGGCGTGCCGCTGGCTCGGATTGCCGAGAAGCTGGACCTCCGAAGAGCGCGGCGCACCGGATCCTTGTCGCGCTCGTCGAAGAAGGGTTCGTGCGGCAGCACGAGACCTCGGGCAACTACGTGTTCACGTTGCGGATCGTGAGCCTGGGCCTGCGGCACCTGGCGAGCAGCACCATCTTTGAGCTGGCCGTTCCCGTTCTCGCCCGGCTCGCGACCGAATCCGGTCAGCTCGTGCGGCTCGGCCTCGTGGACGGCCAGCAACTGCTGTGGGTCGCCAAGTCGCAGGGCGCCCCGGCGGGCTTGCGCTACGACCGGACCACGGCTCGGAGATTCCTTCGCCTCGTCGGCCAGCGGCGTCGCTTGGCTATCTCGCCTCAGCGACGACGAAGCCCTCCGCCTCGTCGCCCGCCAGGACTACGACGAGCGCTACCCCGCCGGCCGCAACGCACCCACCAGCCTGGCCGAGGCCCAGACCCGCATCCATGAAGCCCGCGAACGCGGCTGGGCACACGTCCACGACAGTCGAAGAAGGCATCTCCGCGATGGCGACACCCTTGGTCGACCCCGACAGCGGTGCGCCGCTCGGTGTCGTGAGCATCGCCGGACCGAGTCTCCAGCTGCCCGACGAGCGCATGGAGGAACTCGCGCCTCGCCTGCTCGAGACGGCCGCGGAACCGTCCGGTCTGGCCGGCAGCTTGCCGCGGGAGAGCCGCACCCGCACCGAACTCGGCGTGCCCGGCTGACCCACGCGATCGTCCCGGCGCTCGCGCTGGTGGCGACGAGCGCCGGGACAATGCCGGTACCGGCCGTCAGTGCTCACGGCCGGTGGTGGGCACCTCGATTCCGTGCAGGACACCCATCCGCTGGAACTGCTTGTAGATCCGGTCCACGTAGCCGAAAAACTCGGGCGACTCGCCA
The DNA here is from genome assembly GCF_040682095.1 of Amycolatopsis sp. NPDC051372. Lineage (NCBI taxonomy): Bacteria > Bacillati > Actinomycetota > Actinomycetes > Pseudonocardiales > Pseudonocardiaceae > Amycolatopsis > Amycolatopsis sp. NPDC051372. The sequence continues at coordinate 16,114 of NZ_JBFBAF010000013.1, read as the reverse complement.
AGCACGATCGGCCGGGGCCGGGGCAGCTCGACCACGACTTCGTCGACGATCTCCCCCGGGCTCGGGCTCATCACGAAGATCCGGTCGGACAAGCCCACCGCCTCCTCCACCGAGTGCGTGATGAACACTACGGTCGGGCGGCGTTCCAGCCAGAGGGCTTCCAAGTCGGTGCGTACCTGGAGCCGGGTGAGGGCGTCGAGCGCGCCGAACGGCTCATCCATTAGGATCACGGACGGGTCGTGCACCAGCGTCCGGATGAGCGACACACGTTGGCGCATGCCGCCCGAGAGCTGCCGCGGGTACCGCGACTTCGCGTGGGTCAGGCGCAGCTGCTCGAACAGCTCGTCCGAGCGGGCCTTCAGCTTGGCCTTGTCCAGCCCGCGGATCTCGGCCTGCAGCAGCACGTTCTTCTCCGCCGTTCGGAAGTCGAGTAGCAGGTGCTCCTGGAATGCGACGCCGACGTCGGTGATCGGGCCGTCGACGACTTCGCCGCCGACGGTGATGGTGCCGGCCGAGCGCTCTAGCAAGCCGGCGACCATGAGCATCAGCGTGCTCTTGCCGCAGCCGGACGGGCCGACGACCGAGACGAATTCGCCGGGCGCGATGTCCATCGACACACTCCGCACCGCCTCGAACGGCTCGTCGGTGTCTTCGCCGAAGACTTTGCTGACCCCGTCGACGACGATCGGTGTGCTCGCCGCCCGGGTTTCGGGGCCGGTGGACTGCGCGGCGGTCATGGTCGACGCCTTTCGGGAACGAATTCTGCATGCGGTGTCATCGGACCGGTCCTCACTTGATGGGGCACGGCTGCAGCTCGGCCGGCAGGTAGTCGTAGGTGTAGTACTTCGTCGGGTCGATCCCCTTGGGCAGCAATCCGACCTGGGAGAGCAGGTCCTGCGTCTTGGCCCACTGCTCGGGCTCGGCCTTGCCGAGAGACTTGGCACCACCGGCGCAGAGCAGGTTGCTGTCGATGATGGCCTTCAGTTCGGCGCCCGAGGCCTTGTCCGCCTTGGCACCCCATAGCTTGGTCACGTCCTCGGTCGCCTTGTCCGGGTTCATGGCGGCGAAGTGCCAGCCCTGCAACGACGCCTTGACGAACGCCTTTACCTCGGTGGCGTGCGACGAGGCCCAGTCCTTGTCGGCGAAGATCGACGTGCTGACCGTGGGCACGCCGTTGGTCGCGAACGGGGCGACGAACAGCTGTCCGGCGTTCTGCTGCTCGAGCTGGACCTGGTAGGCGTCGGTCGAACCGAGGATCGCGTCGACGCGGTGCTGCAGCAGCGACTGGACCAAGGAGGTGGGTGCCAGGTTCACCAGGTCGACATCCTTGGAGGAAAGTCCGTTGGCCGCCAGGAACAGCGGCAGCATCGTCGCCTGCGACGACGGGACCGGGGTCCCCACCTTCTTGCCCCTCAGATCGTTCACCGTCCGGATGCCGCTGCCTGGGAGGGCAAGGACCGCGTTCGGGTTCGACTGGTACACCGTGGCCAGCACGGATAGCGGCGCCTGCTTGGCGATCAGCTGCGCGGTGGCGGTGGAGTCGGCGTAGCCGATCGAGGCCTGCCCGGAGGCGACCATCTGCGCGGTCAGCGACGAGCCGGTGCCGGGCACGATCGTCACGTCGAGGCCGGCTGCCTTGTAGTACCCCTCCTCGACGGCTGCGGCGAACCCGGCGTTCGAGCCTCCCGGCGGGAAGTTCAGCTGAAAGCTCAGCTTGGTCGGGCCCGAGCCGGCGGACGAAGCCCCGGAGCCGTCGGACGAGCAGGCGACGGAGAGCGTCGCGACACCGACGGCGAGACCGACGGCGAGGGCCTTTCTGAAGGCGCCGTGCATGGGAAGACCTTTCGTTTCGGGGAGGGTTCGAGGGGACTCGTGCGCCGGGTCAGGTGAGCCTGGCGCGTTGCCACGGGGTCAGCAGGAACTCGATCAACTCGACGAGGTAGTTCAGGACCACGCCGAGCAACGTCAGCAGCACCAGGACCGCGAACACGGTGGTGGAATCGAGGGTGTTGGTGGCCTGCAGCAGGACGTACCCGAGTCCGCTGTTGGACCCCACGAACTCGGCGACGATCGCCGCGGTGGCCGCCATCGTGGCCGACGTCTTGAGCCCGGAGAAGATCACCGGCAGTGCGGCCGGGAATCGCAGGTACCGGAACGTCTGCCAGCCACTGGCCCCCATGGACCGCGTCAGGTACAGCAGTCGGGTGTCCAGAATGGAGAACCCGCTGATGCTGGCGACAAGCAGGGGGAAGAAGGTCATCAGGACGGTGAGCAGGAGCTTCGAGCTGAAGCCGAGACCGAGCCACACCACAAAAAGCGGTGCGACGGCGACCTTCGGCACGAGTTGCACGAGCATCACCGGCGGGTAGATGATCTGCTTGGCCGCGAGCGACCGCGCCACCAGCAGCCCCAGCGGGATCGCGATCACGATCGAGATGCCGAAACCGAGGAGTATTTCGGCGATCGTTGTCTGCGCGTTCTCCCACAGGACGGGCCAGCCGGTCACGATCTGCTCGAACACCGCCCACGGGCTCGGCAGCAGGTAGTTCGGAATGTCCAGCACGGCGACGATCAACGCCCAGAGTCCAATGATGCCGATGAAGGTGGCGATCGGCACGACGCTCCAGATCCGTCGCCGAACCCTCTTACGACGTGCAGCCTGGGTGCGCTCGCCGTTGCCCCCGACCAACCGCCGGGCGTCACCCTTCGGCGGGGTTGCGTCCTTTGCTGCCGACAACGACGAAGGCATCCAAACTCCTTTGTTTGACTGGGAAAGAAAAGATCTGCGACGCGATGCCGACTCGACGACAGCGAGTACCCCTGCCGGAAGTGAACCGAAAGCTGATCAGAGATTCGGAGCTTGCCGTCGTACGCGATGACCCCGGCCGCTGTACACCAAACTGCGCCGACGGCCCCATCGATTCCGGACGATGGCTTCGCTGCCAATGATCATGATCCAGCTCCGACGAGTATCAGGTGAGGTAGTGGCGCGCGACTTCGTCGACGGACTTCGCGGCCACGGCGAGCACGAACTGTCCGGCGCCCGGCAGACGGAAGCTGTCCTGGTTCAGCACGGTATCGGCGGGAGTCATCGTCGGCTCCTTGTCTCTCGCTACGTCGCAAGTGCACCACAAACTGAAACGGTCTTCAAGAGTGGAACACCGTTCTGGTAGGATGTCAAACGACCGATGGATGGGCCGAGCGTGAGATGGCGGCGCTCGGTCACGGCAGCCGGACCTCGGTGCGGCGGAGAGCGGGGAACCATGGCAGCAGGGGCGTTGTCACGCGGTCTGGCTGTTCTGCAATGCCTCGTCGGCTCGCCGGAAGGCCTGCCGCTCACCCGCGTCGCCGAGGCCGTGGACTTGCCCAAGAGCGCGGCGCACCGCATCCTCGGCACCCTGGTCGAGGAAGGTTTCGCGCGACAGCACGAGCCGTCGGGCGACTACGCGCTCACCCTGCGGATCGTCAGCCTGGGCCTGAAGCACCTGGCCAGTAGCACGATTTTCGAACTGGCTGTCCCTGTGCTGGCCCGGCTCGCAAACGAGTCCGGGCAGTTGGTCCGGCTCGGCCTCGTTGACGGGGAACAGCTGCTGTGGGTGGCGAAATCGCAGGGTGCCCGGAACGGGCTTCGGTACGACCCGGACCACGGGTCGGAAATCCCCTTCGCCTCGACGGCCAGCGGAGTCGCATGGCTGTCCGGCCTCAGCGACGACGACGCGCTGCGCCTGGCCGCCCGGCAGGAGTACGACGAACGCTATCCGGCCGGCCACAACGCGCCCACGAGTCTGGCCGAGGTCCAGTCCCGGATCCAGGAAGCACGGGAAAAGGGCTGGGCGCGGGTCCACGACAGTGTTGAGGAAGGCATCTCCGCGATGGCCACCCCCCTGGTCGATCCCGGCACCCGAGCGCCAATGGGAGTCGTGAGCATCGCCGGCCCGAGTCTGCAGCTGACCGACGAACGCATGGAGAAACTGGCGCCCCGACTGCTGGAAACGGCCGCGGAGCTGTCCGGTCTGGCCGGCAGCTTGTCGCAGGAGCTGCGTTCCCGCAACGGGTTCGGCGTGGCGGGTTGACCCGCCATGCCGAACCCGGTCAGCGCACCGACGATTCGGCCAGGACGACCTGAATCCTGGCGATCTCGTGGTCGTTCAGGGGCAGCTGCGGAGTCGCCGCCGCCGCCGAGCGGATGACACCGAGCACACTCAAGGCCGCTTTCATCGCCCCGATTCGGGCGGAAGTAACGCCGATCCGAGCGGCAGCCACATCGACAATGCGCTGCAGCCCCGCGAGCCGCGCCTGCTCCTCAGCCGCTGCGATGTGGTCACCGGCCGTTGCGGCTCGGAAGAGCCGCACGTAGCCTGCGGGGTCCACATTCGACAGCCCGGCGATGATTCCGTCCACACCGTGTCGCACGGCGTCGTCCGCGGTCAGCTCGGAACCGGTGAACAGCACGGGCCGGGACTCGTGGAGGGCGCGGAACCCAGTGGCCAGCGCTCGCAGGCGTCCGTCGTCGCCGCTCGAGTCCTTGAGGCCGGCGATCAACCCGTCGGCGGCCAGCGTCAGCACCAGGTCGGATTGGAGTGAGGTGTGGACGGCCGCGGGTAGTTCGTAGGCGAGGACGGGGAGTTCCGCTTGCCTGGCCACCGTGCGGAAATGCCGCTCGACTTCCGCGGGGTGCGGCGTGACGTAGAACGGCGCGGTGACCACCACCGCGGCACAGCCCACCTCGGACGCGACGCGGATGTGCTCGAGGACCCGCAACGTCGAGGTGTCGATCGCGCCGGCGAACACCGGCACCTGCCCCGCCACCCGTTTAGCGACCGTCTCGAGCACGGTGCGCCGCTGTCTGTCGGGCAGGAAGGTCGCCTCGCCAGCGGAACCGAGGGCGAACACCCCATGTACGCCCGACAAGAGGTGGTGGTCCACCAGCCGCTCCAGCGACGCGACGTCCACTTCGTGTCCCGAGGCCAGTGGCGTGCACAAGGGCGGGATCACCCCGCCCCAACGGTTCGTCACGGCGTGATCACCGCTTTGATGGCTTCGCGGGACCGGACGGCCGTGAACGCGCGGTCCCACTCGGCCAGAGGGAAGACCGTGATCAGCGGTTTGGCGTCGACCGCGCCGGAGGCCAGCAGGGTCAGCGCACGGTCCCAGCTGGTGTAGCTGGAGCTCATGCTGAAACTGAGGTCGACGGCCTGGAACATCGCGACGTCCCACGGAATTTCGACGCCGCCAGGACCGTGCAGGCCCAGAGCGCAGACGCGGCCCCGCCGCCGTGCGAGGCGAAGGGCCAGCGAGACGGCGGAGCCGGTGGTATCGATGACGACGTCGGCTCCGAGTCCCCGGCCCAGCGCGGACGCGCGGTCGAGGACGTCGCCACCCTCGCTGTCCCACGTCTCGAAGCCCAGCTCCTGTGCCACGGCCAGCCTGGCGGCGCTGCTCGCCCGCCCGGCGACGACGACGCTGTTCGCGCCCGCCGCCCTGGCCACCATCGCCGACAGCAGCCCGATCGCGCCGGGCCCGAGCACGACCACATCTTCCCCCGGCTCTACGCCGGCTCGTTCCACCGCAGTCACGGAGATCGCGGTGGGTTCGCACAGCGCGGCCGCGACGTCGTCGAGCGAGTCCGGCACGCGGTGCAGCAGCCAGGCGGGAACCGCGGCGTGGTCGGCGAGCGCACCGTCGAACACGATGCCCGGTGCGCCCTTCGCCTTGCAATGCTGGGCCAATCCGCGCCGGCACAGCCCGCAGGTGCGGCACGCACGGAAGTGCGGCTCGCACACCACGCGGTCACCGGGCTGCCAGGCTCCCGCCCCCGGGCCGGTTTCGGCGATCCGGCCCACGAACTCGTGCCCGAGCGTCACCGGGGTCTGCGCCGGGTGGACGCCGTCGACCAGGTGCAGATCGGTGCCGCAAATGCCGGTGGCGAGGATGTCGAGCAGCACTTCGCCGTGCCCTGGAACCCGACGATCGGCTTCGATGAGTTCGACGTGACCTTCGCCGGGCTGCAGCTTGCGCAGCGCCCGCACCTCAGATCACCCCCGTGGCGCGCAGCTCGTCGATCGCCTCGCCGGACTTGCCCAGGACCCCGGCGAGTACGTCGTCGTTGTGCTGGCCCACGGTCGGCGGCGGCATCTGCACGGAGCCCGGAGTGCGCGACAGCTTGACCACGACACCGGGGACCACGACGCGCCCGGCCTCGCTGTGGTCGACCTCGACGAGCATCTCGCGGGAGCGCAGCTGCTCGTTCTGCGTCACCTCGTCGATGTCGGCGACCTTACTGTACGGAATACCCGCGGCGTCGAGTGCCTCGCACGCGCCCTCGACGCCGCGCGTGCCGAGCCACCCCGTGACGATCTTCTCGACGGCGTCGATGTTGGCCATGCGAGCGGCAGTGGACCTGAACCGCTCGTCCTCGATCAGATCGGGGTTGTCCATGGCACGGGCGAGGCGGGCGAACAGCGAGTCCGTGCCTGCGTGCAGATAGAGGTAACCGTCGGAGGCCTCGAAGATGCCTGCCGGGCCCGAGTACGGGTCGCGGTTGCCGGTGCGGGGCTGGCGGTGACCAAGCATCAGGTACGAGATGGCCTGCACCCCCGACGACGGAGAACAGCGAGTCGAGCAGTGCCAGGTCGACCGCCTGCCCCTCCCCAGTACGTTCCCTCTCGAACAGGGCGACCATCGTGCCGAACGCGGCGTAGGCCCCGGTGAGGTAGTCGGCGAGGAATACGCCGGCGAGCATCGGCTCGTCGCCTTCGCGCCCGTTGCGGTACGCCAGGCCGGACGCCGCCTGCGCGGCCGCGTCGAACATCGCGCGGTGCCGCTGCGGACCGGTCTGGCCGAGCGCCGAGATCGAGGTCAGGACGATCCGAGGGTTGATGGCCTTCAGCTGTTCATAGCCCAAGCCCATCGCGTCCATCGTGCCGGGCCGGTAGTTCTCGACGACGACGTCGGCCCACACGACCAGCTCGCGCAAGATTTCCAACCCGCGCGGATCACGGGTGTTGACGGTGATCGCGCGCTTGTTGCGGTTGAACGCCATCGTGTACGCGCTGTGTCCCTGCACGTACGGCGCAGTCTGGCGAGAGTCCTCCCCACCCGGCCGTTCGACCTTGATCACTTCGGCGCCCATGTCGGCCAGTTGCATCGCGCACGAGGGGCCGGCGATGAAGCGGGACAGGTCCAGGACGCGGATCCCTTTGAGTGCTGTGGTCATGGCTCCTCGGTCTCGTCTCCCGCCGAGCCGGGGGCGTCCCAGGCGCGGGCGGCTTCGGTGAGTGTGTCGGTCAGCCGCTCGTACCGGGCGTACAACCGGTCATAGCGGTGGGCGTCTTGCGGATCGGGTGTGGTGGTCGCCGCGGTGCGGACCAGCGAGGCGGCGGCAGTCGGAATGTCGGGCTGCACACCGGCGCAGACCAGCGCGAGGACGGCCGCGCCAAGAGTGGTGGCGTCGCCGAACTCGGTGGTGCGGACGGGCAACTTGCAGACCGCGGCGCGGATCTCGTTCCACAGTGGGCTGCGCGCACCTCCGCCGACCACCACCACATCGTCGACGGGCAACTGCAGGCGGCGGAACACCTCGACTCCGGCTCGCAGGGTGTACGCGCAGCCCTCCAGTACGGCACGCGCGATGTGGCCCGAGCGGTGGTCCATGCGCAGGCCGAACAGGGAACCGCGCACCGAGGCCTCCCAACGCGGAAACCGTTCGCCTGCCATGGCTGGCACGCACGCCAAGCCCTCGGCGCCGGGCGGGACGGCAGCGGCTGCCTCGTCCCAGCGGGCCAGGCCATCCGGATCAGCACCGAACCCGAGCAGGTCCGCGAACCGCGCGAGGGTGCCGCCCGTCGTTCCCGTCGGGCCGCCGATCGCCCACAAACCGGGAACCAAGTGCGCGTTGATCACCGCGGCCTGCTTCGGGTCGAACACCGGCCGGTTCGCCGCGTGGAAGACCACGTCGGCGGTTCCCGAGAGGTCGACCGTCGCTCCCGCGGTGACAAGGCCGGCACCGACGGTTCCGACGCTGCCGTCGGGCCCGCCCACGGCCACCGGTGTCCCGGCCGGGATGCCCGACGCAGCCGCAGCCGCAGCCGCCACGGTTCCGGCGGTGGCGCTCGCGGGCAGCACCTCGGGCATCAGGTCCGGCGACACGCGCAGCTCGTCGAGCATTCGCGCCGACCAAGTGCGGGAGGTGACGTCGAAGAACATCGAGTACGACGCGTGCACCTCGTCCGTCGTGTCGCGCCCGGTGAGTGCCCGCACCAGGTAGTCCTTGATCGACAGGACGCGCGCGACCCGGGCGGCGTCGCCGCTGTTCTCCCGCAGCCACAGTAGTTTCGCGGCCGGCAGTTCGGGGTCGACAACCCGTCCGGTCACCGCGAACACGGCATCCCGGCCGAACCACTCGCGCAATTGCTGCGCCTGCTCGCGCGCCCGTTTGTCAGGCCAGCACAAGGCCGGCCCCAGGGGGCGGCCGGACCGGTCGGCGAACACAGTGCCCAGCTCCGCGGCCACGCACATCGCCGCGACGCCGTCGAGGTGCCCGGTCACCTGCCGGACCGCGGCGAACATCGACGCAACCAGGACATCGGGATCGATCTCCGCGCGACCCGGCCCGGGGTGTGTCATCTCGTGCCGGTGCCCACCGCGGGCAAGCACGGTCCCGTCGACGGTCATCACGTGCGCGCGTGCTTCGGAGGTCCCGACATCGACGGCGAGAACCCGCATCATCACTCCTGCTCAGAAGGGTTTGAGCCACACGTTCGGCATAGGGTCGATCTTGACGTCAACGACAGCTGGACCTTCTCGAGCGAGGGCCGTGCGCAAGGCCGCCTCCGTGTCGGCGGCGCCTCGAGCCGTCTGACCGTGGGCGCCGAAGCCACGCGCTACGGTCGCGAAGTCGACGTTGCCGAAATCGACCCCGATGTAGCGGGGTCCGTCCAGCAGCGCTAGCTGCTCCTGGCGGATGTTGTTGTAGGCCGAGTCGTTGAGCACCACGACGGTGATCGCGAGGCGTTCGCGGACCGCCGTTTCCAGCTCCGACACCGTCATGCCCAGAGACCCGTCGCCGATCAGCACCACGACAGGGCGGTCGGGCCGGGCGCGTTTGGCCGCTATCGCCGCCGGCAGCGCAAAGCCCATCTGGCCGAAGTTGACCGGCTTCATGTACGACCGCGGTTCGTACACCGGCAACAGGTGGCTCCAGATGCCCGGGTTACCCGCGTCGACCGAGAACACCGTGTCACGAGGGGAAACCGCGGCGACGATCTTCATCAGCGCCGCCGGGTGGAGCAGGCCCTCGGCGTTCTCCATGGGCACGGCAGCCAAATCGGCGTGCCACTCCTCGCGGGCCTGGTCGAGGGAAACTCGCCAATCCGCCGTACGGCCTGCGTCCGCGTCCGCCAGCTGTTCGACCAAGCCTGTGGTCACTGCGAGCGCGTCGCCGACGACGCTGACGTCCGGCCGGTAATGACGACCGATCGCGTCGGGATCCACATCGCTGTGGATCACCTCGGATGGCAGAGCTGCGGTCCACCGGTGGGTGGAGGAACTGCTCAGCCGCATGCCAATGGCGAGTAGCACATCGGCCTGGTCGAGCACGGCATGGCTGACCCGCGTGCCGTGGCGGGTGCGAGGCCCGAAGACCAGCGGGTGATCCGCGGGGACCGCGCCGATTCCGCTGAACGTGGTGATGATTGGGGCGCCGAGCTGCTCGGCGAGCCGCAGCACGGCTTGCTGCGCACCGGCGTGCGTGATGCCGTTGCCCACCCACAGTACGGGTCGGCGTGCGGCGCGCAGCCGTTCCACCGCGTCAGCGAGGGCGGCGGGATCGGGTGGCAGCGGACCGTGAACCAGCGGTGGCCGCACGTCGGCGAGGTCGAGGTCGACCGTCGCTTCCAGGATGTCGCGCGGCAGATCGACGTGCACCGAGCCCGCGGGCGATTCGGCGGCCTTCCCGAGCGCGGTCCGCAGTGTCCGCAGCAAGGCCCGTTCGTGGGCGACTTGCCCGCTCCACTTCACCAGCGGCCGGAGGATCGCCATGTGGTCGGCGGCCTGCGCGTCTTCTTCACCGAGGTACTCGCGGCGGTTGTTGCACGTCAGGAACACCATTCCGATGCGGTCGCGCAGGGCGCCCCCGAGGGCACTTGCCGCGTGCGTGGCGCCGGGGCCGGTGGTGACCAGGCAAACGCCGGGAGTGCCGGTCATCCGGTAGTGCGCTTCCGCGGCGTGGGCCGCGGCCATCTCGTGCCGGGTCGCGACGAAGGTCAGCTCGGGGTCGTCGTAGATCGCGTCGAGGATCGCCAGCGTCTGCCCACCCGGCACGCCGTAGACCGTGCGCACCCCAGCGGCTTTGAGCGCCTCGACCACAAAGGTTCCGCCAGTCCGTGGCCGAGCGGCACCACCCGGCGCTTCGTCGGGTGCGGTGTGCAGGGCTGTTTCGGTCACCGTGTTCTCCTTCGTCATCGGTGGAGCGTGATGGTGAAGCTCTGTTCCTCGCTGTTGTAGACGGCTTCGCTCAGCTCGATCGGCGTTCCGTCATCGAGGAAAGTGGTGCGTTCGACGCACATGAGCGCTGCAGACCTTGGCAGCTGCAGGATCTGCCGCTCGTCCCGGCGAGGCTGGCGGGCCGTCATCGTCTGAACGCCCCATGCCAGCCGATAGTGGTGGTGGTTTTCGAGGTAGTCGTATATCGACCCAGAGGCGGCGTCGGTTTCGGCCAGCTCCGGGCACAGCCGGTGCGGGATCCAAACGGTCTGCAGGGCGATCGGGTGCTCGTCGAGGTGGCGCAGGCGTTCCACTCGCGTGACGAGCTCGCCGACGGGGATGTCGAGTTTGAGCGCGACGTGCTCGTCGGCCGGGACCACCTTGACCCCACGCACTTCGGAGCGGGGGCGCAGCCCCTTGTCCTGCGCGTCCTCGGAGAAGCTCGTGAGCTTCGTCAGATCCCGTTGCACCGTACGGGGAGACACAAACGTGCCGACCCCCCGACGGCGGTAAAGGAGTCCCTCGTTCACCAAGTGCTGCACGGCCTGGCGCACCGTCATGCGCGAGACCTTGAACTCCTCCGCCAGTTCCGGCTCCGACGGCAGTCGATGCTGCGCCGGCCACTCACCGTCGCGGAGGCGCCCTTCGATCGTCTCGCGAATTCGCGAATGCAGCGGCACTTCGGTCATCAGGCACTTCTCTCCTGCTACGAGCTGTCCGGATGTGAACCCACTATGCCTCAATGACATCTGGCTGTCTAGACATCTACTTGACATCTTCTCGTCGCCGGTTCAGGGTGAGAGCCGGGCCGCCACGGAGCGCCCGGTACACGGTACCTGTGGCCCGACGTTCCATTTTGGAACGTTTTGCCGGCCGTCCATTCGGAACGAAGGAGTTCGCGCATGACCCAGCTGGCCGATTCCGTTGTCCAGAAAAAGGAAGCGCTCTACGAACTGGCCGAGATCGGTGAAACTTTCGGCCCGATCGAGCTCGTCGTGGACGATTTCAAGATCAAGCGGTTTGCCTTCACCCAGGACGACTACCGTCCCTGGCACTTCGGCGAATCCCCGTTCGGCGGCCGCATCGGCCACGCCGCCATCCTGGCCAACGACCTGCTGCAGTTGTACCACCTGAACTACGCCGAGTACGGCGCGAGCCAGACTGCAGGCCTGCACACCGGCGAGGAGCTGCGGTTCCACGCCCCGGTGCGCGACGGCGAGCGCGTGACGCTCCAGGGCCGCTATGTCGACAAGTACCTGCGACGCGGCAAGGGGTACGTGGTGATGGAAGCCGAAGCGCGAGGCGAGGATGGGCGCTTGCTCGTCTCCCACCGCGGTGTCGAGATCATGCGCGTCGCGGCCGGATCGGTGGTGGGCAAGCAAAGTTCCGAAGCATCGGGGCCGCAGGTAACGGGCGATTCAGATTCAAGCCTTGCGCCGGTCGCCAATGCGGCGACGGGAATCCGGCGCGGCACTCCGCTCGAGCCGCTGCGCAAGCGCGCCGAGCCCGAGCACATGGCCGTGTATTCAATGATTAGCCCGTTCTCGAAGAACATCCACACGGACCTGGAGGCAGCGAGCGCGACGGGACTCCACCTTCCGATCATGCAAGGCCAGCAGCAAGTCAGCTACGTCTCCGAGCTGCTCACCGGGTTCTTCGGCGCGAGCTGGTTCACCTCAGGCTGGCTCAACGTCAAGCTGATCAACCCCGTGTTCGCCTTCGACGATCTGGTCGTCCGCGGTGTCGTGACCGGCGAGACCGCCGTCGAGGCCGGCACGCAGGTCGACCTCGAGGTGTGGGTCGAGAACGTCGACGGCGCCAAGACCGCCGTCGGCTGGGCGCACGGTCTCGTCGCGAAGCGTTGAAGGAGCCAGACGTGAAGTCGATCCTCCTCGAAGGCCCCAAAGACCTGAGGGTCGTGGACCGCGCCGAACCGTCCCCCGGCGCGGCCACGGCTCTCGTCCGACCGGTGCTCAACGGGCTGTGCGGCTCCGACCTGGCGGCGTTTCGCGGCAAGGCACCCCAGATCGTGTTCCCCCGCGTGCTCGGGCACGAAATGCTCGTCGAAGTCGAGCACTCCCCCACTCGGCCCGAGCTGGAAGGCGCTCGCGCGGTTGTCGAGCCGATCGTGCCGTGCGGGGGGTGCCGGTCGTGTCGGATCGGCAGGCCCAATTGCTGCGCCCGGTTGCGGGTCCTGGGCGTGCAGGTCGACGGCGGCCTGACCGAACGGCTGGTGCTGGACCCGCGCCGGCTTCACCCAGTCCCCCAAGGCCTCGCCGACGAGTCGGCGGTGTTCAGCGAACCCGCCGCCGTGGCATATCACGCCGTGCAGCGGTCGGGTGTCGAGGCCGGCCAGGTGGCCGTGGTCTTCGGTGCGGGCACGATCGGACTGCTCATCACGCAGATCCTGGTCCGAGCACGCGGCTGCCGGGCGATCGTCGTCGACCTCGATCCCTGGCGGCTCGAGCTGGCGGCAGGCTACGGCGCCACCACGGTGAACGGCAAGGATCCCGAACTGGCCGCGATCGTGGACGAAGCGACCGCGGGCGAGTTCGCCGACGTCGTGTTCGAAGCCACCGGTGCGCCGGCGGCCACCCGTCTCGTCACCGAACTCGCCGCATTCGGGGGCACCGTTGTCACGGTCGGCTGGAATCCCGGCCCGACGACGGTCGACACCGTCACTTTGATGCGCAAAGAGCTGAACTTCCTCGGCTCCCGGGCGACCACCGGCGTGTTCCCCAACGTGCTGCGCCTGCTCACCGACGGGCTGATCGACACCTCCGCGCTGGTCAGCCGCGTCGTTGACTTCGACCACGCGGGCGACGCCCTGCAGCACCTCGACGCTCCGCGCAACAACGCACTGAAGGTCCTCGTCCGCGGAGCACAGCCATGACCGTGAAGGGGATCAACGCGCACCTGCACCGGTTCCCGCTGCGACCGCCGTGGGACGACTCGCGCAACCACGTGACGCATCTCGAACTGATCGTCTGCCGGCTGGTGGCCGACGACGGCGAGGAAGGCACCGGCGTCTCCTACACAGGTGGGCACGGCGGTTCCGCCGCGCTGGCCTTCCTCCGCGATGTCCTCGCGCCGCTGGTGACCACCCTGGACGAAACCCGGATCGAGCACGTCTGGCAGCAAATGTGGCACCGCGCGCACGACCCGGGCGCCCGCGGGCTCGCTGGCATCGCGATGAGCGCGATCGACATCGCGCTCTGGGACCTCGCAGGCAAGCGCGCCGGTGCCCCCCTATACCGGCTGCTGGGCGGTGCCCGAGACGCGATCGAAGCGTACGGCAGCGGGATCAACCTCGGACTGTCCACACAGGAGCTCCTCGACCAGGTGCGCGAATGGCTGGACCAGGGCTATCCCGCGGTCAAGGTCAAAGTCGGCAAACCCAGTCTGACCGAGGACCTCGATCGCCTCACCGCGATCCGCGGACTGCTGGGCCCGGACAAGCCGTTGATGATCGACGCGAACCAGGCTTGGACCGCCGGCGAAGCCGTGCACCGCCTGCAGACGTTGGCCGAGGTGTCGCCGTTCTGGATCGAGGAGCCCGTGCGTTCCGACGACCCGTACGGGCACGCGCACGTCCGGCGTTCGACTGGCATCCCCGTCGCCACCGGGGAAAACCTGCACAGCAAGTACGAATTCGCCGACTACGTCGCGAAAGGAGCGATCGACGTCGTCCAGGCCGACGCCATCCGGCTCGGCGGGATCACCGAATGGATCAAGGTGGCTCACCTCGCGGAGGCCGCGAACACCGTGGTCGCGCCGCACTTCCTCCTTGAGCTGTCGGGCTCGCTGGCGTGCGCCGTGCCAAACGCCCTCTACGTGGAGGACGTCCGCGGCGGCAGCCTCACCGAGCTCGGCGCACTGGCCGAGCCCCATCCGGTCATCGACGGCGCGTGGCAGCCCAGCGACCGGCCCGGCCACGGCCTTATGCTCGACGAAAAGGCGCTCGACCGCACCCGCGTCGCCTGAGCGCACATTCCTTTCATTTCCCGGCAATGACGCCGCAGGAGATACCCATGAACCAGCCCATCACCACCGAACCTCCGATGCGCAAGATCGCCGCGGCGAGCCTCGTCGGGACGATGATCGAGTGGTACGACTACTTCATCTACGGAACAGCTGCGGCCCTGGTCTTCGGCAAGGTCTTCTTCCCCGCGTTGTCAGGGGTCGCTGCCACACTGGCATCGTTCGCGACCCTCGCCGTCGGCTTCTTCGTCCGCCCTATCGGAGCGGTCATCTTCGGCCATTTCGGCGACCGCATCAGCCGCAAGAGAATGCTCGTGCTGAGCCTGATCCTCATGGGCACCGGCACGTTCCTCATCGGGCTGCTGCCCACCCCTGCGGCCATCGGAGCCTGGGCGCCCGTCCTGCTGGTCTTGCTCCGGATCCTCCAGGGCATCGGCGTCTCGGGCGAATGGGGAGGCGCCGTCCTGCTGGCCGTCGAGCACGCCCCCGCGCACCGCCGCGCATTCTATGGCAGCTTCCCCCAAATCGGCAACGCGGCCGGCCTGCTCCTGGCCACCGGCGGCTTCAGCCTCATCAGCCTGCTCCCCACCACATCCTTCATGTCCTGGGGCTGGCGAATCCCGTTCTTCTTCAGCGCGGTGCTGCTCGCGGTTGCCCTCTACATCCGGCTCCAGGTCGTGGAGACTCCGGCGTTCCGGAAACTCGCGCAAAGCGGGCGGCAGGCCAAGGTTCCGGTCGTCGAAATGCTGCGTGACCACTGGCGGAGCGTCCTGAAGGGCCTGGGCCTGCGCCTGTCGTGTGACGTCCAGGGCTACGTGATCATCACCTTCGCCGTGTCCTACGTAGCCCACGACCTCGGTCTCTCCGGCACGGTCGGAACTGTCGCCGTGGCCGTCGCCGCCGCGGTCGCCATCTTCACCGCACCCCTGTTCGGCAAACTCGCAGACCGCGTCGGCCGGCTGCCTGTGTTCCTCGGCAGCGCGGTGCTGGGGATCGTGCTGGCCTTCCCGTTCTTCTGGCTGCTCGACTCGCGCTCCGCCGACCTGATCATCATCGCCTTCGTGGTCATGTACGCGGTCTCGAACATTGCCAACTACAGCGTGCAGAGCACGTTCCTGTCCGAGCTGTTCCCCACTCGCATCCGCTACACCGGCACCTCCTTCACCTACCACGCGACGTCCGTCGTCGGCGGCGGGATCGCGCCGATCATCGCCACGGCGCTCGTGTCGGCTTCCGGTGGCAACCCGTGGCCGGTGGCCGTCTACCTGATCGTGGTCGCCCTGATCACTATCGGCGTCCTCGCCCTGACAAAGGAGACCCGCTTCGTCAACCTCGAAGGAGACCAGACGACCGGGCATTCACCCGCAAATCCCGCTGCCACTCGCAACGTGTGAGCTCGTTGGTGGTTGACCGTGCGCCGGACCTCGGCCGCACGGTCAACCACCCCGCCGCCCGACGAACCTACGAGAGGTGGCCCGGCTCCACGGCCGCTTGGACTCAGCGAAGGCACGCCGACCCAACGTGCTGACGTGCAGGAAGCGCAGGCGACGTCCGCTTGATGCGCCCCGGGTCTGGTGCAGGTCTCGTTGTCTGTCACCGAGCCCGGGCAGGCTCGAAGGGTTGATCGTAGCGTGACGCTTGGTGGCCGGCT